>NZ_JBNNVQ010000068.1:0-32517 GCF_050280625.1 Pseudomonas sp. NPDC089569 | reverse complement strand
GACCAGTGTTTGTGTTGGGGTCGGAGTGCAGCAGCGACCACGCGGGCGTGGGGCTGGAGTACGCCGCAGGGTGTCAGGCACCCAGCGTTATCGTTGGCGACCATCGCGAGCGTGCTCGCTCCTACAGGGGTAGTCGATGTAGGATACAAGGCCTTCATTCTAGACATTGCGCCGTCTGGCGCCTAGCTGCCCATGCCCATTCAGAATTCTCCGTACCAAGCCTTTGCCACCCTGCTGAGTTCCAGCGGCCACCCTGTTTCGCCTGCTGAACTGCATGGCCTGTTGCTCGGCCGCAGCTGCGCCGGTGCCGGTTTCGATGCGGAAGGTTGGCTGATCGACGCCGCCGAGCTGCTCGAAAATGAACCGCAGGACAATGTTCGCAATGCCTTGATCGGCCTGCAGGAGATGGTCAAGGGCGAACTCACCGGCGACGACGTCACTGTCGTTCTGCTGTTGCCGACCGACGACGCCCCGCTGGCCGAGCGTGCCGCCGCACTGGGTCAATGGTGCCAGGGCTTCCTCACGGGCTTTGGCTTGAATTGCCGCGACAGCAGCATGCTGAGCGCAGAGGCCAACGAAGTATTGCAGGATCTGGCAGCGATTTCCCAGGTACAGGACGCTCTGGAAGAATCCGAAGACGGCGAAAGCGATTACATGGAAGTCATGGAATACCTGCGCGTCGCGCCACTGTTGCTGTTCTCCGAAACCAAAAAAGCGGACCAGCCGGCGGCTGCCAAACCGTCGCTGCACTAAATAGACGCCACGGAAAGCCATCTGCCCATGATTCATATCCCGAAATCGGAATACAGCCGTCGCCGCAAGGCCCTGATGGCGCAGATGGAACCCAACAGCATCGCCATCCTGCCCGCTGCCGCGGTGGCCATCCGTAACCGTGATGTCGAGCATGTCTACCGTCAGGACAGCGATTTCCAGTACCTGAGCGGTTTCCCCGAGCCACAGGCCGTCCTGGTGTTGATGCCGGGGCGTTCGCATGGTGAATACGTCCTCTTTTGCCGCGAACGCAACGCCGAGCGGGAGCTTTGGGATGGCCTGCGCGCCGGGCAGGAAGGCGCGATTCGCGACTTCGGTGCCGACGATGCCTTTCCGATCACCGATATCGACGACATCCTGCCGGGCCTTATCGAAGGCCGTGACCGGGTGTATTCGGCCATGGGCAGCAACCCCGAGTTCGACCGGCATCTGATGGAATGGATCAACGTGATCCGCTCCAAGGCCAACCTCGGTGCCCAGCCGCCAAACGAATTCGTTGCCCTGGATCACCTGCTTCACGACATGCGCCTGTATAAATCGGCGGCGGAAGTGAAAGTCATGCGCGAAGCCGCACGGATTTCCGCTCAGGCGCACGTTCGCGCGATGCAGGCCAGTCGTGCCGGCTTGCATGAGTTCAGCCTGGAAGCGGAGCTCGACTACGAGTTCCGCAAGGGCGGGGCGAAGATGCCGGCCTACGGCTCGATCGTGGCGGCGGGGCGCAATAGTTGCATTCTGCATTACCAGCAGAATGACGCGGTGCTCAAGGACGGCGACCTGGTGCTGATCGACGCCGGTTGCGAGATCGACTGTTATGCCAGCGATATCACGCGCACCTGGCCGGTCAATGGCAAGTTTTCCGCGGAGCAGAAGGCAATCTACGAGCTGGTGCTGGCCGCCCAGGAGGCCGCATTCGCCGAGATTGCCCCGAACAAGCACTGGAACCAGGCTCATGAAGCCACGGTTCGGGTGATTACCCGCGGGCTCGTCGAACTGGGCCTGCTGCAGGGTGACGTTGATGAATTGATCGCCAGCGAAGCCTACAAGGCGTTTTACATGCATCGCGCCGGGCATTGGCTGGGCATGGATGTGCATGACGTCGGTGAATACAAGGTCGGTGGCGAATGGCGCGTGCTGGAGGTCGGCATGGCGCTGACCGTGGAACCGGGAATCTACATTGCTGCGGATAACCGCGATGTAGCGAAGAAGTGGCGCGGCATTGGCGTGCGCATTGAGGATGATGTGGTGGTCACCCGAACCGGCTGCGAAATTCTGACCAAAGGCGTACCGAAAACCGTCGTCGAGATCGAGGCCCTGATGGCACAAGCACGGACACAAGCGGCATGAGTCGAGTCAATCTGGCAATTATCGGTGGCGGCCTGGTCGGCGCCAGCCTGGCCATGGCGTTGCAGGCCGGGGCCAGGGCCCGTGGCTGGAAGATCGTGCTGATCGAGCCGTTCGCTCCCGGCGATACCTACCAGCCGAGCTACGACGCACGCTCCACGGCATTGTCCTTTGGCGCGCGGCAGATTTATCAGCGGTTGGGCGTCTGGCAGGAAATATCCCGCCGTGCCGAGCCGATCAAGCAGATTCACGTTTCCGACCGCGGGCGTTTTTCCACGGCGCGGCTGTCGGCGATGGAAGAGGGCGTCCCGGCGCTGGGCTATGTGGTGGAAAACGCCTGGCTGGGTCAATGCCTGTGGCAAGGCCTGGACAAGGACGTGATCAGCTGGCGCTGCCCGGCGGAGGTCACGGGCATGGAACCGCTGACTGACGGCTATCGCCTGACCCTCAATGACGAAACCACACTGGATTGCGACCTGGCGGTGCTCGCCGATGGCGGCCGTTCCGGCCTGCGCGAGCAACTGGGCATCGGCGTCAGAAAACGTCCGTACAACCAGAGTGCGCTGATCGCCAATATCACCCCGAGTGAAGCCCACAACGGCATGGCCTTCGAGCGTTTCACCGACGACGGCCCGATGGCGTTGCTACCGTTGCAGGACAACCGCTGCGCTTTGGTCTGGACCCGTCTGGGCATGGACGCACAACGCCTGGCCGCTCTCGATGAGCGCAGTTTTCTCAGCGAGTTGCAGGGTGTATTCGGCTATCGCCTGGGTACTTTGAAACAGGTGGGGGCACGGCACCTGTATCCCTTGTCGCTGGTGGAGGCCGAAGAGCAGGTGCGACCGCATCTGGCGATTCTCGGCAACGCCGCACACAGCCTGCACCCGATTGCGGGGCAAGGATTCAACCTGTCCCTGCGCGATGCCCAGGCACTGGCCGAGGCGCTGCTCGTCAGCGATCAGCCGCTGGGGCATTTCGCGACCCTGCAGGCCTATCGCGAACGTCAGCGCCTGGATCAGAACCTCACCGTCGGTTTCTCCGACCGCGTAACACGGTTGTTCGGCAGCAAACAGCCCTTGGTGTCGTTGGGGCGCAACCTGGGCCTGCTCGGCCTTGATCTGCTGCCGCCGGCCAAGCACTGGTTTGCCAGGCAAGCCATGGGGCTGGGTACGCGCCCTGATGTTTAAGTCGACGGCAACACATACCCTGCCGCAATTGCAGGTCGATATTCACGACGGCGCCGGCAACCTGATGGCGCACGTTGGTAAAACCCTTCACATGCGGCTCAAGCCGCGAGCGAGACAGGCCTAAAGCATGGAAATGCGCGCAGATCTGCTGATTGTCGGAGCCGGAATGGTCGGCAGTGCCCTGGCGCTGGCGTTGCAGGACAGCGGGCTGCAAGTCCTGCTGCTGGACGGCAGCCCCATGAGCGTCAAACCCTTTGATGCCAGTGCGCCGTTCGAGCCGCGGGTGAGTGCGTTGTCCATCGCCAGTCAACGGATTCTCCAGCGCCTGGGCGTTTGGGACGGCATCCTCAATCGACGCTGCAGCCCTTACAGCGACATGCAGGTCTGGGATGGCAGCGGCACCGGGCAAATCCACTTTTCGGCGGCCAGTGTGCACGCCGAGGTGTTGGGGCATATCGTCGAAAACCGGGTGGTGCAGGACGCCTTGCTCGACCGTCTGCACGACTGCGACCTGGGCATGCTGGCCAATGCGCGGCTGGAGCAGATGCGTCGCTCCGGCGACGACTGGCTGCTGACCCTGGCCGACGGCCGCACATTGCGTGCTCCATTGGTGATTGCGGCGGATGGCGCGAACTCGGCGGTTCGACGCCTGACGGGCGTTGCGACACGCGAGTGGGATTACCTGCACCATGCGATCGTCACCAGTGTGCGCAGCTCGAAAAACCATCAAACGACAGCCTGGCAGCGCTTTACTGATACCGGTCCGTTGGCGTTCCTGCCGCTGGAGCGGGACGGTCGGCAGGACTGGTGTTCGATCGTCTGGTCGACCACACCGAGTGAGGCCGAACGCTTGATGGCGTTGGACGACGAAAGCTTCTGCCGCGAGCTGGAGCGCGCCTTCGAAGGTCGGCTCGGTAACGTTCTGGAGGCTGACCCGCGCGTGTGCGTGCCGTTACGTCAACGTCATGCCAAGCGTTACGTGGCCGAGGGCCTGGCGCTGATTGGCGATGCGGCGCACACCATTCACCCGCTGGCCGGGCAGGGTGTGAACCTGGGCTTCCTCGACGCGGCGGTGTTGGCCGAAGTTCTGTTGCAGGCGGCTGCCCGGGGCGAGCGTCTGGCGGATGTGAAGGTGCTGAGCCGCTACGAACGTCGGCGCATGCCGCACAACCTGGCATTGATGGCCGCAATGGAAGGCTTCGAGCGGCTGTTCCAGGCCGACCCGCTGCCGGTGCGCTGGTTGCGCAATACCGGGTTGAAACTGGTGGAGCAGATGCCGGAGGCCAAGGCGCTGTTCGTGCGAGAAGCGCTGGGGTTGTCCGGAGATTTGCCGGCGCTGGCCAGGGCCTGAGCGTCTTTTCGGGGCTGATGGCTTGTTCGCTTGTAGGAGCGAGCGGTGCGGCGATCCGACTTGCCCGCGAAGGCGGCCTTGAGTCTTGCAGCGGCCATGAAAACGCCTTCGCCGGCAAGCCTGGCTCCTACGGAATATGTTGTTACCCCGTAGGAGCGAGCGGTGCGGCCACCCGACTTGCCCGCGAACAGCTCTGCATTAACGCCACCTGTATCAACGCGCGCAACATCTGGTAACTCCTTCGAAAAGTGTTCGATTGAGAAGCTAAATGTGAGTCCTTATCATTTGCCCTCATTTTTCAATCGAGGGAACGCCCCATGTTGGCACCGAAGCGTTTACTGACCGCACTCGCCCTGACCCTGATCGGCAGCACCATCGCCCAGGCCGCCGACGAAGTGGTGGTCTATTCCTCGCGTATCGATGAATTGATCAAACCGGTCTTCGATGCCTACACCGCCAAGACCGGCGTCAAGGTGAAGTTCATCACCGACAAGGAAGCGCCATTGATGCAGCGACTCAAGGCCGAGGGCGACAACACGCCCGCCGACCTGCTGCTGACCGTCGATGCCGGCAACCTCTGGCAGGCCGAGCAAATGGGGATTCTCCAGCCCTTCACCTCGAAAACCATCGATACGAACATCCCGCCACAATACCGTGCGTCCTCTCATGCCTGGACCGGCCTGAGCCTGCGGGCGCGGACCATCGCCTATTCCACCGAGCGCGTGAAACCGGGCGAGCTGACGACCTATGAAGCACTGGCCGACAAGAACTGGGAAGGCCGCCTGTGCCTGCGTACGGCGAAAAAGGTCTACAACCAGTCCCTGACTGCCACCATGATCGAAGTCCACGGTGCCGAGAAGACCGAAAAAATCCTCAAGGGATGGGTCAGCAACCTCTCCACCGACGTGTTCTCCGACGACGTCGCGGTGCTGGAGGCGATCAATGCCGGCCAATGCGATGTCGGCATCGTCAACACTTACTACTACGGTCGCCTGCATAAGGAGAAGCCCGACTTGCCGGTCAAGCTGTTCTGGCCGAACCAGGCCGATCGCGGAGTGCACGTCAATCTGTCCGGCATCGGCCTGACCCGGCATGCGCCGCACCCGGAAGCCGCCAAGGCCCTGGTGGAGTGGATGACTACACCTGAAGCACAGAAGATCTTTGCCGACGTGAACCAGGAATTCCCGGCCAACCCGACCGTGAAGCCTTCCGCCGAAGTCGCCGCCTGGGGCCAGTTCGTAGCCGATACCTTGCCCGTGGAAGTCGCCGGCAAGCGCCAAGCCGAGGCGATTCGCATGATGGACCGCGCTGGCTGGAACTGAGTCGCTCGCTATATGACGCTCCGCCTTTGCGGGGCGTTTTCGTGTTTCTGTAGGAGCCAGGCTTGCCGGCGAAGGCATTGTGTCTGTTTGACCGCGTTGCCAGGTTCGCCGGCAAGCCTGGCTCCTACGGGGAATAATTTTCGCTAGAGAATCAAACTTGTGGCCCACCCCGCCCAGCGTCGCTGGTATCCCCTGGTCTTCACCATCGCCGCGCTGGTGCTGCTGCCGCTGAGTGTCCTGCTGCTGTCCTGGCAAAGCGTCGATCAACAGATCTGGTCCCACCTCTGGGACACGCAAATGCCACGTTTGCTGGGCAACACACTGACCCTGGTACTTGGCGTCGGCGTCGGTGTGACGGTCCTCGGTGTGAGCCTGGCCTGGCTGACCAGTCTTTGCGAATTCCCAGGCCGACGCTGGCTGGACTGGGCGTTGATGCTGCCTTTTGCGATTCCGGCCTATGTGCTGGCGTTCGTCTTCGTCGGGCTGCTGGATTTTTCCGGGCCCGTGCAAACCCTGTTGCGCGAGTGGTTCGGTGCAGGGTTGCGCCTGCCGCGTGTGCGCTCCACGGGCGGGGTGATCCTGGTCCTGGTGCTGGTGTTCTATCCCTACGTCTATCTGTTGGCGCGCACTGCGTTCCTCGCCCAGGGCAAAGGCTTGATGGAGGCGGCAAGGGTGCTGGGACAAACGCCCTGGCAGGCGTTCTGGCGGGTGGCGATGCCGATGGCGCGTCCCGCCATTGGTGCCGGCGTGGCGTTGGCGCTGATGGAGACGCTGGCGGATTTCGGTGCCGTGTCGGTGTTCAATTTCGACACGTTCACCACGGCGATCTACAAGACCTGGTACGGGTTTTTCAGCCTTTCCAGCGCTGCACAACTGGCCAGCCTGTTGCTGTTGGTGGTGATGCTGGTGCTGTACGGAGAACGTCGTGCGCGCGGCGCGAATCGGGCAAGCAACGATCGGCCGCGGGTCAAGGCGTTGTATCACTTGCAGGGTTTCAAGGCGGCGCTGGCCACGGGCTGGTGCGGCTTGGTATTTGCCTGCGCCTTTGTCATTCCGCTGCTGCAGTTGCTGGCGTGGTTCTGGCAGCGCGGGCGATTCGATCTGGATGAGCGATACGCCGGGCTGATCGTCCATACCTTGTACCTGGGCGTGATGGCGGCGCTGATCACCGTCGGTGCCGCGATGGTATTGGCATTTGCCCGACGGTTGGCGCCAACCCGTGGTATCCGCGCGGGGGTCAGTCTGGCCAACCTTGGCTATGCCTTGCCCGGTTCGGTACTGGCGGTGTCGATCATGCTGGCGTTCAGTTTCCTGGACCGTGAGCTGGTGATCCCGCTTTCCGCCTGGTTCGGTGGCGCCGGCAAACCCTTGCTGCTCGGCAGTCTGTCGGCGTTGCTGCTGGCCTATCTGGTGCGCTTCATCGCTGTGGCCTACGGACCGTTGGAAAGCAGTTTGGCGCGTATACGGCCATCTTTGCCCGAAGCGGCACGTAGCCTGGGTGTCGGTGGACCGCGATTGTTTTTCAGCGTGTATCTTCCATTGCTGCTACCCGGCTCGCTCGGCGCGGGATTGCTGGTGTTTGTCGACGTGCTCAAGGAAATGCCCGCGACGCTGCTGATGCGACCGTTTGGCTGGGATACGCTGGCCGTGCGCATCTTCGAAATGACCAGCGAGGGCGAGTGGGCCAGAGCGTCATTGCCGGCCTTGACGCTGGTTTTGGTCGGGCTGCTGCCGGTCATCGGATTGATACGACGTTCGGCGCATCGAAACAGCTAGGGGGCGTTCTTAATTAGATTCCCCACGGCGGGGAAACCAATTAAGAACGCCCCCTAGGTGCCAGTCCTACACCTTGCGGCTACAATGCGCGGCATTCGGTGCGGTCCGTCTGACAGACAAGGCAGTAGAAATCGGCTGGAAGCCTTTTATTTCGGGGCTTTACTCGATAGAACACTCGTCCGCACCTTCGCCACGCCCGGAAGGAGAAACCCATGGGACAGCGTACGCCTCTGTATGACCTTCATCTCGCCCTTGGCGCGAAGATGGTCGATTTTGGCGGTTGGGATATGCCTCTGCATTACGGATCGCAGGTCGAGGAACACCACGGCGTGCGTCGTGACTGCGGTGTTTTCGATGTATCCCACATGACCGTGATCGATGTTCACGGCCCCCAGGCCAAGGCCTGGCTCCAGCATTTGCTGGCCAATGACGTCGAGCGCCTGCACAACCCCGGCATGGCGTTGTACAGCGCCATGCTCAATGAGCGCGGCGGCTTCGTCGACGACATGATCGTCTATCGCCTCGATGACGGTTACCGGTTGGTGGTGAACGCCTCCACCCGCGACCAGGATCTGGCCTGGATGCAGGCCAACCTCGATGGTTTCGATGTGCAGCTCATCGAACGGTCCGAACTGGCAATGCTGGCCATCCAGGGCCCCCACGCCCGACACAAGGTGGCCGAACTGGTCAGCCAGCCTCGCGCCACCTTGATCCATCAACTCAAGCCTTTTGAAGGCCGGCCTGATGGCGACTGGTTTATCGCGCGCACCGGTTACACCGGCGAGGACGGCCTTGAAATCATTCTGCCGGCCGATCAGGCGCCCGGATTCTTCAACGATCTGGTGGGCGCGGGCATTTCCCCGATCGGTCTTGGCGCACGCGATACCCTGCGGGTCGAAGCCGGCATGAACCTCTACGGCCAGGACATCGGCCAGGACGTTTCACCGCTGGTCTCCAACATGGCCTGGAGCATCGCCTGGGAACCGGCCGCTCGCCGGTTCATCGGGCGTACGGCACTGGAGGCCGAACGCAGTGCTGGCGTACAGCACAAACTGGTCGGACTGGTCCTTGAGGAGCGTGGGGTTTTGCGCGCTCATCAAGTGGTCCGTATCGCGGATGTTGGCGAAGGGGAGATCACCAGTGGTAGTTTCTCTCCTACGCTTAGCAAGTCGATTGCACTGGCGCGCGTACCGACGGCGACAGCCGACCGCGCGGAGGTGGAAATCCGTGGCAAGTGGTATCCGGTCCGAGTGGTCAAACCGACCTTCGTACGCCATGGCAAAACCTTGATCTAACCTTTCTGGCGGCATGACCGCTGACTATTTTCCTGAGGACACAGAACATGAGCGATATCCCTGCCGACCTGCGTTTTGCCGAAAGTCACGAATGGGCTCGCCTGGAAGCCGATGGCACCGTCACCGTGGGCATCAGCGATCACGCGCAGGAAGCGCTGGGTGATGTGGTGTTCGTGGAGTTGACCGAAGTGGGCAACGTGTTTGGTGCTGGTGATCAGGCGGGTGTCGTTGAATCGGTTAAAGCCGCTTCCGACATCTACTCCCCTGTCAGTGGTGAAGTCATCGCAGTCAACGATGAGCTGGGCGGTACGCCTGAGCTGCTGAACTCCGACCCGTACGGAGCGTGGATCTTCAAGCTCAAGCCAAGCAACCCGGCCGATCTGGACAAGCTGCTCGATGCAGCCGGCTACAAGGCCGCTATCGGCGAGTAAGCCTCGAGCGTCATGCAAAAGCCCCGATCCCTCGGGGCTTTTTTCATGGTGGATCAGGCGTCGCGTAGCACCGCTTTCACCGCCGCCACTGAACGCTCCACATCGGCCTTGCTCATGGCCGTGAACATCGGCAACGAGACGATCAGCCGACCGACGCGCTCGGCGACCGGGAACATGCCTTCCTTGAAACCGCGTTCGCGATAAAGGCTCAGCAAGTGGATCGGCGGGTAGTGGTAGCCGATACCGACACCCAGTGCCTGCATTTGCTCCATGAAGGTGGCGCGTGACGGTTTGCCATCCTTGCGTTCCGGCAGTACCAGCTGGAACAGATGCCAGTTGCTGTTGGTGAAATCTGCCGGCGGCAGTTGAGCACCGTACTGCGCTTCGAAGTCGTCACCAAAACAGGCGAAATAGTGGCGGGCCAATTCACGACGATGGGCAGTGATGGCTTCGATCTGAGCAAATTGACCAAGGCCAATGGTTGCCGCGATGTCGGTCATATTGAATTTGCCACCCAGTACGTCGACGTCCAGGCCATCGAAGCCGCTGCGGGTAACGCCCTGCAAGCGGTATTTTTCCGCCAGGCGCGCTTCCTCGGCATTGTTCAGTACCAGGCAGCCACCCTCGGACGAGGTGACGTTCTTGTTGGCCTGGAAGCTGAAGGAGACGAAGTCCCCGGTCGAACCGATGCGTTGCCCATTGCTGCTGGAGCCCAATGCCTGGGCCGCATCCTCGACAATCCGCAGGCCGTGCTTTTTCGCCAGGGCGTACAGGCGTGTCATGTCCACGGGAAGGCCGGCCAGATACACCGGAATAATGGCTTTGGTGCGCGGTGTGATTGCCGCTTCCAGCTGATCCAGGTCGATGTTGCGGGTGACCGGATCGATGTCGGCAAACACCGGGGTGGCGCCCACTTCCAGAATGACGTTGGCCGTCGCTACCCAGGAAATTGGCGTGGTAATCACCTCGTCGCCCGGACCGACACCGGCAATGCGCAAGGCGATTTCCATGGTGCAGGTACCGGAGTTGAACGTGCGCACCGGCCGCCCGCCAAAATAGTCGGAAAGTTGCGCTTCGAAGGCCTGGACCTTGGGGCCGCTGGTAATCCAGCCCGAGCGCAATACGTCGCCGACAGCGGCAATCGTGGCTTCGTCGATGGTGGGTTTGGAAAACGGCAGAAATGGCAGTTGGCTCATGAAAACAGTCACCTGATCAGCGGACATTAGGTATGCGCCGAGCATGATGATCCGGATTGGCCGACAGCGCCACGTCATCGACGCATATATCGGCTGCTATGCTGGTTTGACCGTGTTGCATCGACGCTGAGCGCCAGTCAAGAGAGAGCCCGTCATGTCCCAGTTGCCATCCTTGAGCCAGTTACACGACCCCAACGCCTTTCTTCGCCGCCACCTGGGGCCCGATGCCGCCGAGCAGCAGGCGATGCTCGACAGCCTGGGCCTGGGCAGCCGGGTCGAATTGATCGAGCAAACGGTGCCGCCGGGCATTCGCCTGAACCGGGCGCTTGATCTGCCGCCGGCCCTTGATGAAGAAGCGGCGTTGGCCAAACTGCGAGGCTATGCGCAACAGAACGAGGTCTGGACCAGCCTGATCGGCATGGGTTATTACGGCACGCTGACGCCGACCGTGATTCTGCGCAATGTGCTGGAAAATCCCGGTTGGTACACCGCTTATACGCCTTATCAACCGGAAATCGCCCAGGGGCGGCTCGAAGCGCTGCTGAACTTCCAGCAATTGACCATCGACCTCACGGGGCTGGAGCTGGCCAACGCTTCGCTGCTGGATGAAGCCACGGCGGCCGCTGAAGCCATGGCGCTGGCCAAACGGGTCGCCAAGTCCAAAAGCAATTTGTTTTTCGTCGATGAGAACTGTCATCCGCAAACCATTTCCGTGGTGCAGACCCGCGCCGAAGGCTTCGGTTTCCAGCTGATCATCGATGCTGTGGATAACTTGAAGCAGCACCAGGTGTTCGGTGCGCTGCTGCAATACCCCGATACCCACGGTGAAATCCGCGACCTGCGTCCGCTGATCGACCACCTGCATGCGCAGCAGGCGCTGGCCTGTGTGGCCACTGATCTGCTGAGCCTGCTGTTGTTGACGCCGCCTGGCGAGTTGGGCGCCGACGTGGTGTTCGGCTCGTCCCAGCGCTTTGGTGTCCCCATGGGTTATGGCGGACCGCATGCGGCGTTTTTTGCCAGCCGGGAAGAATACAAACGGGCGATCCCCGGCCGAATCATCGGCGTGTCGAAGGACGCGCGCGGCAACGTCGCCCTGCGCATGGCCCTGCAAACCCGCGAACAACATATTCGTCGTGAAAAGGCCAACTCGAACATCTGCACCGCCCAGGTGCTGCTGGCCAATATTGCCGGTTTTTATGCGGTCTACCACGGCCCGGATGGGCTCAAGCGCATTGCCCGGCGTGTACATCGGTTGACCTGCATTCTGGCCACCGGACTTGAGCGCAAAGGCATCAAGCGTCTCAACCAGCACTATTTCGATAGCCTGACGCTGGAAGTAGGCGGCACCCAGACCGCAATCATTGAAAGTGCCCGGGCCGCGCAGATCAATTTGCGCATCCTGGGGCGCGGGCGATTGGGGTTGAGTCTCGACGAAACCTGCGATGAAAGCACGGTAGCCAGGTTGTTCGACGTGTTCCTGGGGGCCGACCACGGCCTCGATGTTGCGGCGTTGGACGCCGAGTCCTTGCCTGCGGGCATCCCTGACGAGCTGATGCGTACCTCACCCTGCCTGCGTCATCCGGTATTCAGTACCCATCACAGCGAAACCGAGATGCTGCGCTACCTCAAGCAGCTGGAAAACAAGGATCTGGCGCTCAATCAATCGATGATCCCGCTGGGCTCATGCACCATGAAGCTCAACGCCACCAGCGAAATGATCCCGATCACCTGGCCGCAATTTGCCAACCTGCACCCGTTCGCTCCGAAAGAGCAGGCGGTCGGCTACTCGTTGATGATTCAGGAGCTGGAGCGCTGGCTGTGCGCGATTACCGGTTTCGACGCGATCTGCATGCAGCCCAACTCCGGTGCCCAGGGTGAATACGCCGGGCTGCTGGCAATCGGCAAATACCATGAAAGCCGCCAGCAGGGCGGGCGCGATATCTGCCTGATCCCGTCGTCGGCCCATGGCACCAACCCGGCTTCGGCGCAGATGGTCGGGATGCGCGTGGTGATTGTCGAGTGTGACGAGGCGGGTAACGTCGATCTGGAAGACCTGAAAGAAAAAGCCGCGCAGGCCGGCGACAAACTCGCCTGCCTGATGGCGACCTATCCATCGACCCATGGCGTGTACGAAGAAGGCATCAGTGAAATCTGTGAAGTTATCCACAGCCACGGCGGTCAGGTGTATATGGACGGCGCCAACCTCAACGCCCAGGTCGGGCTGGCGCGGCCGGCGGATATCGGCGCCGATGTGTCGCACATGAACCTGCATAAAACATTCTGCATTCCCCATGGCGGCGGCGGGCCGGGCATGGGACCGATTGGCGTGCGTGAGCACCTGGCGCCGTTCGTGGCCAATCACCCGGTGGTGCCGATTGACGGACCGCTGGCGCAAAACGGCGCGGTCAGTGCCGCACCGTGGGGCAGCGCAAGCATTCTGCCGATCAGCTGGATGTACATCGCCATGATGGGGCCGCAACTGGCAGACGCCAGTGAAGTGGCGATACTCGCGGCCAATTACCTGGCCCGGCACTTGTCCGGGGCGTTTCCCGTGCTTTACACCGGACGTAACGAGCGGGTCGCACACGAATGCATTCTGGATTTGCGTCCGCTCAAGGCGCTGACCGGTATCAGCGAAGAGGATGTTGCCAAACGCTTGATGGACTATGGCTTCCATGCCCCGACCATGTCGTTCCCGGTGCCGGGGACATTGATGGTCGAACCGACCGAGAGTGAATCGAAGGCAGAGCTGGACCGCTTCATTGGCGCGATGCTGAGTATCCGCGCGGAGATCAACGAGGTGCAGAACGGCAACTGGCCGGCGGATGACAACCCATTGAAACGTGCCCCCCATACACTGGCTGACATCACCGGGGTGTGGGAGCGGCCCTACAGCATTGAACAGGCCGTTACACCGGATGCCCACACCAAGGCCCACAAATATTGGCCGGCGGTGAATCGGGTGGATAACGTCTATGGCGACCGCAACCTGTTTTGTGCGTGCGTGCCGCTGGATGAGTACCGCTGAAACCCGAGGCATTGAATGAACGATGTGGGAGCGAGCCTGCTCGCGATAGCGCTGGATCAGCCGAGCAATTCGGTGACTGTTGCTCCGCTATCGCGAGCAGGCTCGCTCCCACTGGGTTTTGTATCGGACACAAAAATGCCGCTCATGTGAGCGGCATTTTTGCAGGGGCAAGCCGGTTTATTCGGAAGCCACGGCATTCTTCGCCAGGATGGCATTCGCCAGTTCCATGTCCGTGGCTTGTAGGCCAGGGTTGTCGGCGCGCACTTTCTGCATCGCCGCTTCCAGGTAGGGGCCGCGGATGCCGCCGTCACTGGCGACGAAGCTGCCGGCATCGTCCTGAGCGGCGACGATCAGTTTGTGATCCTTGAACGTCAGGTAAGTCGAGCCGGTGGTCGCACCGGAGGAAATGACGTTACGCCAAAAGCTATCGGCCATCGCCGAACCGACAGGCAGGGACAACAGGGCGATGGTGGCGACAGCAAGTTTGAAACGCATGATGGGTGACTCCACTGGGGTTAACTATCGCGCTTTACGGACCCGGTCTGATCGTCGATCGGGTTTCGTACAGGGCTTGGCGAGTTGGATCGTGCCCCCTCAATCGAGTTCCGTCAGGTTGCACCTACTTCTGCTCGCTCTGCGGCGTCACGCGCAATACCTCTTCGATGGTGGTCAATCCCGCTGCCACTTTCTGCGCCCCTGACAGACGCAAGCTACGCATGCCTTCCTTGAACGCCTGGCGCCTGATCGCCAGCAGATCGGTGTCGGGGTTGATCAATGCCTTGAGGCCATCGGTCAGTTGCATGATTTCGTACACCCCGGCACGGCCGTGATAACCGGTGTCACGGCATTCCAGGCAACCCATGGCACGTTGGGCGTTGGCGGGCACGGGTGCCTGCCAGGGGCGGGTCAGGGCCTGCCAGTCTTCCTCGCCGAGAGCTTGCGGGGCTTTGCAATGCGGGCACAAGGTGCGCACCAGGCGCTGGGCCATGACGCCGAGTACGGTAGCTTTGATCAGGTAATGCGGCACACCGAGTTCCAGCAGGCGACTGATGGCGCCGGGCGCATCGTTGGTGTGCAGCGTCGACAGCACCAGGTGACCGGTGAGGGCGGCCTGGATCGCCATTTCGGCGGTTTCCAGATCGCGGATCTCACCGATCATGATGATGTCGGGATCTTGCCGCATCAGCGCGCGCACCCCGGCAGCGAAGGACAGGTCGATATTGTGCTGGACCTGCATCTGGTTGAAGGCCGGCTCGACCATTTCAATCGGGTCTTCGATGGTGCAGAGGTTGACCTCGGGTGTCGCCAGTTTCTTCAGCGTGGTGTAGAGCGTGGTGGTCTTGCCGGAGCCGGTCGGCCCCGTGACCAGAATGATGCCGTTGGGCTGGCGGGTCATGTCCTGCCAGCGACGCAGGTCATCGGCTGAAAAGCCCAGTTGGTCGAAATCCTTGAGCAAGACCTCCGGGTCGAAGATGCGCATGACCATTTTTTCGCCGAAAGCGGTCGGCAGGGTCGATAGCCGCAACTCGACTTCACCGCCGCCCGGCGTTTTGGTTTTCACCCGACCGTCCTGGGGTTTGCGTTTTTCCGCGACATTCATCCGGCCCAGGCTTTTCAGGCGGCTGATGATGGCCACGGTCACTTGTGGCGGGAATTGGTAGACGTTGTGCAACACCCCGTCGATGCGAAAACGCACGGTGCCTTGCTCGCGCCGCGGTTCGATGTGGATATCGCTGGCGCGTTGCGAAAACGCGTACTGGAACAGCCAGTCGACGATGTTGACGATATGGGCGTCGTTGGCGTCCGGTTCCTGGTCGCTGGCGCCCAGGTTGAGCAACTGTTCGAAGTTGCCCAGGGTGTTGATCTGCTGATCGAGGCTGCTCGCGCCAGTGACCGATTTGGCCAGGCGAAAGAACTCCACGCTCAAGCGCTGGATATCCACCGGGTTGGCCACCACTCGCTTGACCGGCAGTTTCAGCACATGGGTCAGGTCGGCTTCCCAGCCGGTGACGTAGGGCTGGGCGCTGGCGACGGTTACCGCGTCGCGATCGATGGCAACGGCGAGGATCTTGTGGCGCTGGGCAAAGGCGTAGGACATCAGCGGTGTGACGGCGGCGACATTGATTTTCAGCGGATCGATACGCAGGTAAGGCTGGCCGGCCTGCCGGGACAGCCACAAGGTCAGGTTTTCCAGGTCCAGGTGATTGCCGGGGCGGCTGAGGTCGCTCAACTGCTGGCTGGCGATGAATTGCAGCGGATGCATCTGGTCGTTGGCGGTGTGGCGGCGACGGGCATTGAGTGCATGTTCGGCCGAGTCCTGGCTGATAAAACCCTGGGTGACCAGCTCACGCAGCACATCGTTAAGGTCCAGCCAGCGGTCCTGATTGGCGAGTTGAACGGACATGCGGGCTCCTTTTGAACGACAGTGCGCAAAGGATAGCGGTGGCGCCACGGACCGTTGGGCCACTACCCGAGGAAGTCGTATCGGTTTATGTCAGCCCGCCGCCTGGGCGACTCCAGCCCAGGCAGCGTCAGCGGATTGCAGGTCGACCGAACAGACACTGATCAGGTTTCGAAGTTTTTCCGCAATCACCTGGGCGCGATGCCAGCTCAAACCGTCGATGACGATTTCGATGGCCAGAAGATCTTGCTGACGTTGTACCTGTACCTGCTCCGGTGTCAGGCATTGCAAGGCGAACAGATTGAACGCTCGACACAGCAGGTCCGGCTCGGCTTCGGCCAGCAATTGATAGCGAACGCGGCAATGGGCATTACCGGCATTCCAGGCATCGGCGCGTGTAGGCGAGGTGTTGACGGCTTCCAGGTGGGGCATGGTGGTTCTCCAAAAACACTGGAGAAATTTTTACATTCGGCTCGGGGTATTTCTTATCTATGATGGATCAATCGGCGATTATTTCGAATTGAACAATTCACAAGCTAATAGATAACAGGTTTTTTTATGCAGACCGAGTTGGACAGCTACGACCGCAAGATCCTGGCATTGCTGCAGGAGGACGCTTCGCTCTCCAGCGCGCAAATCGCCGAACAGGTGGGGCTTTCACAATCGCCGTGCTGGCGGCGAATTCAACGGATGAAAGAGGAGGGGATCATTCGCGGCCAGGTGACCTTGCTCGACCGCAAGAAAATCGGCTTGAACACGCAGATCTTCGCGCAGGTCAAACTCAACGCGCATGGGCGTTCGAACTTCACCGAATTTACCGAAGCGATTCGCGGCTTTCCCGAAGTGCTGGAGTGCTATGTGCTGATGGGGGCGGTGGACTTCATGCTGCGCATCGTCGCGGCGGATATCGAGGCTTACGAGCGTTTCTTTTTCGAAAAGCTGTCGATGGTGCCGGGGATTCAGGAGGTGAACTCGATCGTGGCGCTCTCAGAGATCAAGTCCACGACCAGTTTGCCCGTCTGACAATTTGTGTTGACCTCATCGCGAGCAGGCTCGCTCCCACAGGGGGCTGCGGTGCTCTTGTGGGAGCGAGCCTGCTCGCGATGGGGGTGTTACAGACGCAGCAGCATTTTCCAGGCACGGTTCTGATACACCGCAATCGCCTGCTGCTTGCGCGCATCCAGGGCTTCGTCGGTGATCGGTTCGTCTGCCAGTTGCGCCAGTTTGCTCAGCTCGCCATACAGGCGATCCATCTCCGGGATGTCCAGCACGTTGCGCGCGTGGTGCAGCCACACCTGGATGCGCTCGATGCGCGGCAGTTGTTCGGCCAGGTCTTCCGGTTGCTGCTGGTAGCGCTGCAATTGCAGCGAAGCGGCTTCTTCGCCCAGCAGGCGCGGTAGCCAGCTGGCCAGTTGCGCGGCGCCCTGGCGATTGCCTCGGGTGTTACGGTCGGCGGCCCAGGTGCGCTCCAGCAACCAGCGCGACGTACTCAGGGAGAACAGCCCCCAGCGCGGATCTTCCAGTTCTTCGAGGAACTGTTCCGGCGCGGCTCGACGCACGTCTTCATCGTCCAGGCCGGCCTGGACCAGCGGGCGCCAGTCTTCCAGCAAGGCATCGAGTGCGATACGCAGGTCATGGGTCGATTGACGCGGTGCGGCTTGCCCCAGGCTGCTGACCAGCGCACGCAGTTCGACGAGGTTCTGCACCCAATCCTGCAGCAGGCGCCAGTGGCCGTTGAAACGGTACTGCTCGGCCAGTCGCTGGCTGCTGCCCAGCAGATGCCAGCACAGGGCGGCGAAGGCTTCGTCCAGCGGGGTCTCGGCGGTGAGCTGAGGTGCCGGCAGGCTCAGCGAGTAGCTGTTGGCGTCGTACAGGCGATAGCCGCGCTCGGCCTTGCTGATGTCACAGGGCATCAGGGCCAGGGTCTCGGCCAGTTCGGCGGCCAGTTCCAGGAGTGCCGCCGGCTCGCCTTCGCGCAGTTCCAGTTCCAGCTCGCAGATTTCTTCCTTCTGCTTGCCGACGACCACGTGGCCCAGGTCCAGCGCGGCCTCGATGACCACTTTGGTCTTGCCGCGGCCCCAGGCGATTTCTGCGCGCTCGCGGACGAAATCGGTGGTGAAGATCGGCTTGAGGGTTTTCTTGTCCAGATCGGCCAGTGCCTCGGGCCAGCATTCGCCGTCGAGTTTCTTCACGTCGAGTTTGGCTTTGGGCAGTTGCCAGTCGTATTCGTTACGTTCGGACAAACCGGCGACGCTCTGGCCGCGCGTCTTGAGGGTCTGAATGACCTCTTCGCCGTCGCGACGCAAGCGCAGTGCGACCTTGGCGTGGGCCAGGTCCCGCTCGGGGGTGTCGAAGTACTGGTTCATCAACTCACGGCGTTCCCAGCCACTTTTGTTGCGTTTTTTCAGTAACGGGTGCTCGCGCAGGGCGGCGAGGGTTTCGCGGCTGACGCGGAGTTTGATTTCGGTTTCTTTCTGCATGGCCGGAAAATCCAGGATCGGGAGCGCAGCCGGGGGGAATGATTGGCTGCCAAGGTCGTGCAGTGTACAGGACTCGTTCGGGATAGGGTTTGCGACTGGTTTATTCCTGTCACGGGATAGCTCTATGATGGACTTCAATCCGGGAACTGGAGTCAGCGATGCCTTTGCCGTCCATGAAAGATCAGTTCGCTGCACTGATCGCTGCACCGTCCGTCAGCTGTACCCAGGCGAACCTGGACCAATCCAATCGCCAGGTCATCGATCTGCTGGCCACCTGGCTCGGCGATCTGGGTTTTGCCTGCGATATTTCTCAGGTCAGCCCAGGCAAATTCAACCTGATCGCCAGTTTCGGTTCAGGGCCCGGTGGTCTGGTGCTGGCCGGTCACAGCGATACGGTGCCATTCGATGGCGCCTTGTGGCAGACCGATCCGCTGAAGCTGACCGAGGTCGATGGTCGCTGGGTCGGCCTGGGCAGTTGTGACATGAAGGGTTTTTTCGCCCTGGTCATCGAAGCGGTCAAGCCGCTGCTCGATCAGCCGTTCAAGCAGCCGCTGCTGATTCTCGCTACCTGCGACGAGGAAAGTTCGATGTCCGGCGCGAGGGCACTGGCGCAAGCAGGGCGGCCGTTGGGGCGGGCGGCGGTGATCGGCGAGCCGACCGGGCTCAAACCGATCCGCATGCACAAAGGCATCATGATGGAGCGCATCGATATCCTCGGGCAGAGCGGTCATTCCTCGGACCCACGCCTGGGGCACAGTGCCCTGGAAGCCATGCACGATGCGATCGGGGAACTGCGCGGCCTTCGTCTGTTGTGGCAACGCGAATTCCAGAACCCGCAATTCAGCGTGCCGCAGCCGACCCTGAATTTCGGTTGCATCCATGGCGGCGACAACCCCAATCGCATTTGCGGGCAATGCTCGCTGGAGTTCGACCTGCGACCGCTGCCGGGCATGGACCCCAAGGTCCTGCGTGCCGAAATTCTGCAAAAGCTCAAGCCGATTGCCGAACGGCATCAAGTCAAGATCGACTACGCGCCGCTGTTCGCTGAAGTGCCCGCGTTCGAGCAGGCCGCGGACGCAGAGCTGGTGAGGATTGCCGAAAAGCTCACCGGTCACAGCGCCGAAGCGGTGGCGTTCGGCACCGAAGCGCCTTATCTTCAGCGCCTTGGCTGCGAGACACTGGTGCTCGGCCCCGGCGATATCGCTTGCGCCCACCAGCCGGGGGAATTCCTTGAAATGTCACGTTTGCAGCCTACGGTGCATCTATTACGTCAGTTGATCGAACATTACTGCCTGACACCGGTTGCTTGAAATACTGTGGGAGCGAGCCTGCTCGCGATGACGTCGTGTCAGCCAACACGTATTAACAGATAAATGGCTATCGCGAGCAGGCTCGCTCCCACAAGGGGCCGTGTATCGACAGACCAAACGCTGTAAATTGCCGTTAATTCAATCCGTATTCATGAGGAGAGCGCGCGTGTCGCCAAGCCTGTTCCGACGATAACCATCAGCCCGCTGTGCATTTTGCGTATCACCCTTTTTTTGGCTGCTATTTATTACAGGCCCAGGTTCATGCCCGAATACGTCAATTGGCTTCGTCACGCTTCGCCTTACATCAACGCCCACCGCGATTGCACCTTTGTCGTCCTGCTGCCAGGCGACGGCGTTGAGCATCCCAACTTCGGCAATATTGTTCACGACCTGGTGCTGCTGCACAGCCTGGGCGTTCGACTGGTGCTGGTTCATGGCTCCCGCCCGCAAATCGAAACGCGCCTGGCCGCGCGTGGCCTGACGCCGCATTACCACCATGGCATGCGTATCACCGATGCCGCGACCCTGGAATGCGTGATCGATGCAGTCGGCCAGTTGCGTATCGCCATCGAGGCGCGCCTTTCGATGGACATGGCCTCATCGCCCATGCAGGGGTCGCGCCTGCGGGTGGCCAGCGGCAACCTGGTGACCGCCCGGCCGATCGGCGTGCTCGAAGGCGTCGATTACCACCATACCGGCGAAGTGCGTCGCGTCGACCGCAAGGGCATCAATCGCTTGCTGGACGAGCGCTCCATCGTGCTGCTGTCGCCGTTGGGCTATTCACCGACCGGCGAGATTTTCAATCTGGCTTGCGAAGACGTCGCCACTCGCGCTGCCATCGACCTGGGCGCAGATAAGCTGTTGCTGTTCGGCGCCGATCTTGGCCTGATCGACGAGCACGGCAAACTGGTGCGTGAAATACGTCCTCAACAAGTGCCGGCGCATCTGCAGCGCCTGGGCAGCAACTATCAGGCGGAGCTGCTGGATGCCGCGGCCGAAGCCTGCCGGGGCGGCGTGGCGCGCAGTCATATCGTCAGTTACGCCGAGGACGGTGCTCTTTTGACCGAGCTGTTCACCCGCGACGGTGGCGGTACGCTGGTGGCCCAGGAGCAGTTCGAAGTGGTGCGGGAAGCGGCTATCGAGGACGTGGGCGGATTGCTGGATCTGATCAGTCCGCTGGAAGAGCAGGGGATTCTGGTACGGCGTTCGCGCGAAGTGCTGGAGCGTGAAATCGAGCAATTCAGTGTGGTCGAGCGCGAAGGCATGATCATCGCCTGCGCGGCCTTGTATCAGATTGCCGATTCGGATGCCGGTGAGCTGGCGTGCCTGGCGGTGAACCCCGAGTACCGTCACGGCGGTCGCGGCGATGAACTGCTCGAACGCATTGAGACCCGTGCCCGGGCGCAGGGCTTGAAGACCCTGTTCGTCCTCACCACCCGCACGGCCCACTGGTTCCGCGAGCGTGGCTTTGAGCCAAGCAGCGTCGATCGCCTGCCGTCGGCGCGGGCGTCGCTGTACAACTATCAGCGCAATTCGAAGATCTTCGAAAAGTCCCTCTGATCTGATGCTCCTGCAGGAGCAAACGATGCAGCGATCCGACTTGCCCGCGATGCAAACGACCCGATTTTCTGGTCGTTTTGAATGACGCCATAGCGGGCAAGCCTGATCAGGGCCGGGATGACCCGGCCAAACCTTCACCTTCCTTTCAAGCACTGCGCCGTTGCGCCCATCGTCTGGGCTGCCGACGGCGGGATGCGCCGTGCCGTCGAAAATAAATTTTCAGCGATACATAAACTGTAACAAATGGCTTGGATAGTGCGCGTGCGGTCGTGACGGCATTGGCCTTTTCGATCGGTTTTGTTACGCAATTATTTCGTTGAAGCAATGTTCTAAGCGCACGAATGGTAATGCCATTTAGGAATTGGCTTGCGACCCAGCTGCTCTATTCTGAGGAATTGCCGGGCAGCGAGCTTAATTCCTAAACGGCATGAGAAAAGAATCCACCCATTCTTTTCGGGTTTGTGACGAAATCATGACCCTGCATGGACCGAAAAACCGGGGATTAGACTATGGTCGTAGACACATAAAGTTACGATTGACTTGTGAGTCACCGTCCGGCGCTAATCGCGCATCTTAGGAACCGAGGCATCGACCCCGGGCCAGGAACACAAGAATTAGAAAACTGAGGAGTGAAACAATGAACAAGTCCACCCTGGCCTTGGCCGTGGCGGTAGGGGTTTTGGCGCAGCAGGCAGGCGCCGCCGGTTTCCTGGAAGACAGCAAGGCTTCCGTCAGCTCGCGCACCATGTACTACGATGCCGACATGCGCGAAGGTGCCAGCACGCCTGCCAACCGTCAGCGCGAAACCGCTGAAGGTCTGAAGTTCGACTACCTGTCCGGTTTCACTCAGGGCACCGTTGGTTTCGGTATCGACGCTCAAGCTCTGGTCGGTATCCACCTGGATGGCGGCAAGGGGCATCACCCGACCGGTAACAGCAACTCCTTCTTCCCAAGCGATGGCGACAAGGCGGCCGACGAGTGGAGCCGCCTGAACGGTAACGTCAAGGCACGCTTCTCGAAGACCGAGGCCCACGTCGGTGGCGCTCTGGCACCTAACCTGCCGATCCTGATTTCGAACGACAGCCGTCTGCTGCCGCAGACCTTTGACGGTGGCACCATCACCTCCAAAGAAATCGACAACGTGACCTTCAACCTGGGTCAACTGGAACACTCGGCGGGCCGTGCCTCCTCGAACTCCACTGGCCTGTCGGTAGCGGGTGCTACCCAGGACAGCAACCAGTTCCGTTACGCCGGTGCTGACTGGAAGGTCACCAAGGACCTGTTGCTGCAGTACTACTATGCGAACCTGCAGGACTTCTACAAGCAGAACTTCCTCGGCCTGGTGCACGTCTACCAGATCGCTCCTAACCAGTCGTTCAAGACCGACCTGCGTTACTTCGACAGCAGCTCCGACGGCAGGAACGGCGATCCTGGCTTCCAGTTCAACAACAACAATGGTTTCGCCAAGGAAAAAGGCGTAGTTGATAACAAGACCTGGAGCGCCACCTTCACCTATACCCTGGGCGGCAGCGCATTCCTGCTCGGCCAACAGCGTCTGAGCGACGACGGCGGCTTCGTTTTCCTGAACCAGGGTAACCTTCTGACCAGCGACGGTCGTCCTGAAGGTAACGGTGGTTCCAGCTTCTACTCCTTTACCGACGCCACCGTGGGCAGCTTCATCCGTGCCGGTGAAACCACCACTTACGGCCAGTACTCCTATGACTTCGCCTCTTTGGGTGTGCCAGGCTTGAAAGCTTCGCTGGCTTACCTGTATGGCGATAACATCAAGGCCGCCACCGGCGTAGGTTCGGACCAGAACGAGCGTGAAGTCGACGCACGTGTGGACTACGTGATTCAAACCGGCCTGCTCAAAGGCTTCGGTACCACGCTGCGTCACGGTACCTACCGCGGCAACACCAGCACCCTGGATCAAGACCAGACCCGTCTGATCTTCAACTACACCTACAACTTCATGTAATCAGGTGTCGGAAAAAGCCTCGCCATTTGGCGAGGTTTTTTTTCGTCTGGATTTTTATATTCCTAAAATGATGACGAAGATGTTTTTTTATTCTTTTTAGAATTTATCGCGAGCACTTAAAGTAGCCTCACCTGACAGACCTCAGGACCTGCGCTACCCGCTTCCCCGACACCCCTCCGATACCGCAACCCGGTCGGATAGCTGTCGCAAACATTTATTACTTTGCGCTATTAGTAAGGATTTCCTGATTCTTTTTCGGCTTATGAGCAGGTATCCTGCGCGCCCGAATTTGTGGTCAGACCAGCGTCCCAGACGCTTGCAGTCAGTTTTTACCGACTGACGCCCATTCAGTCACTCAAAGATCCAGGGCAATCGACCCAGGACAGAAGAATTAGAAAACGATAGGAGCGAAACAATGAACAAGTCCACCCTGGCCCTGGCTGTGGCCGTAGGGGTTCTGGCGCAGCAGGCAAGTGCCGCCGGTTTCATCGAAGACAGCAAGGCCACGTTGGGGCTGCGCAACTTCTACATCAACACCGACTACCGTGACGGTACGGGTCCGAACAAGGCCGAAGAGTGGGGCCAGGGCTTCGATCTGCGGTTCATCTCCGGTTACACCCAAGGCACCGTCGGTTTCGGTCTCGATGCCATCGGCCTGCTGGGCGTCAAGCTCGATACCGGTGGCGGCACCAACGGTGCTACCGCGACTTCCTATGGCGGCACTGTGTTCCCGAGCAAGTCCAACGGCGAAGCGGTCGATGACTTCTCCAGCCTGGGCCTGACGGCCAAGGCCAAGGTCTCCCAGACAGAACTGAAGCTGGGTACCCTGCAGCCAAAACTGCCGGTGATCGTGACCAACGATGGCCGTCTGTTGCCACAGACCTGGCAGGGTGGCCAGATCACCTCCGGCGACATCAAGGACCTGACGCTGGTGGGCGGTCAGATCGAAGCGGTCAAGGGTCGTAACTCCAGCAACAACGAACAGCTGTCCATCTCGGGCGCCAACACCCGTGGTCCGAAATTCCGTGACAGCAACAAGTTCATCTATGCCGGCGGTGACTACAAAATCACCAAGGACCTGACTGCCCAGTACTACTACGGCAATCTGGAAGAGTTCTACAAACAACACTTCCTGGGTCTGGTGCATAACTGGGCCATTGGCCCTGGCGTGTTGAAATCCGACTTCCGTTATTTCAACAGCCGCGACGACGGTGCCAACGGTCACGATCCGCTGTACTTCACCACGGGTAACTACAGCGGCGTGGCCAACGGTAAAGGCAAGGTCGACAACAACCTGTACAGCGGCCTGTTCCTCTACACCGTTGCCGGCCACACCTTCGGTGGCGGTTATCAGGTCAGCAATGGCGACAGTGATTTCCCGTGGCTGAACCAGGGCGACGGTTCGTCGAACTACACCATCACCGACGCCCAAATCCAGAAGTTCGGCCGTGCCGGCGAGCGCACCTGGCAGGCACGCTACGCCTATGACTTCGCCGCCGTCGGCGTACCGGGCCTGACGGCTGGCCTGGTTTACCTGCATGGCGACAACATCGATACCGTTAACAGCAGCGGCGGTGTAGCGGCCGATGGCGCTTCCGAATGGGAACGCGATCTGACCGTCGGTTACGTCGTTCAGTCGGGCGCGCTGAAAAACCTCGGTGTGTCGTGGAAAAACGCCACCTGGCGTACTGACCTGCCGAACACTCGTTCCCAGGACGAAAACCGCCTGATCGTCAGCTACTCGATTCCGCTGCTGTAAAAGCGTTCGGGTAACACGGGTACGAAAAAGCCCCGCCCGGCATTGCGCCGGGCGGGGCTTTTGCGTTTTTCAAGCCGGGTTCACCCCCGTAATCCCGCCTTGAAACTCCCCTTTTTGCAGCAACTCAAGGCCTTCTCGAACCTTGGACGGAATGTTCGGCGCTATGGGGAATGAGGTCCAGTGAACAGATCTTTAATATCTCTTTTTGGTATAAATAAATCGATATTTATTCTTTTTAATAGATAAAAAACGCAGGCACAGTTGAGCTCAATCAGCACTCACAAGGAGCGACACCATGAGCCTCAGACTGGGCGACATTGCCCCCGATTTCGAACAGGATTCCAGCGCCGGCACCATCCGTTTCCATCAGTGGCTGGGTGATAGCTGGGGCGTGCTGTTTTCCCATCCGGCCGACTTCACACCGGTGTGCACCACCGAACTGGGCTTCACAGCCAGGCTCAAGGACGAGTTCGCCCGGCGCGGGGTCAAGGCCATCGCGCTGTCCGTCGACCCGGTGGACTCGCACCACAGGTGGATCGAAGACATCAACGAAACCCAGAACACAGTCGTCAACTTTCCGATCCTCGATGATGCCGACCGCAAGGTCTCGGACCTCTACGACCTGATCCACCCCAACGCCAACGACACCCTGACCGTACGTTCGCTCTTTGTCATCGACCCGAACAAAAAGGTCCGGTTGACCATTACGTACCCGGCCAGCACGGGCCGTAATTTCCATGAGATTTTGCGCGTGATCGATTCGCTGCAGCTCACCGACAACTACAAAGTGGCCACCCCGGCCAACTGGCAGGACGGTGATGAAGTGGTGATCGTGCCTTCGCTCAAGGATGAAGACGAAATCAAACAGCGCTTTCCCAAGGGCTACCGCGCGGTAAAACCCTACCTGCGCCTGACGCCGCAGCCGAACCGCTAACCTCGACCTTTACCTGTATCTGTTCCTGTGGGAGCGAGCCTGCTCGCGATGGACGCAAGGGCGCCGTGTTCAATCAGGCCGCCCGCGTCATCGTTAACGACCATCGCGAGCAGGCTCGCTCCCACAGGGAAGGTTTGCGTTCAAATTTCATAAAGCAGGGGATTTCAGGCCGTTTCGACGGCCTTTTTTTCGTCTGGAGAAAAGTTTTTATATCTCTGTATGGAATAACTAAATGAATAAATATGATTTATGGATATATAAAACACCTGTTAAGGTCACTCCATCCCAGCGAGATCGCAAGTCGCGAATCGCCATCACCGTTCAAGGAATTTTCTGAATGCTGGTCGTCTCACTCGGTGGCAGTCCCAGTCAACGCTCCCGTTCCGGAGTGCTGCTGGAGCGCTCCAGGCGTTGGTTGCAAGGGCAGGGTGTGGAAGTGGTGAGTTACCAGGTACGGGACTTCCCGGCCGAAGACTTGCTGCATGCACGCTTCGACAGCCCGAAGGTGATCGACCTGCTGCAACAGATTGAAAACGCCGATGGCCTGTTGATCGCCACGCCGGTGTACAAGGCTTCTTTCTCTGGCGCGCTGAAAACCGTGCTGGACCTGTTGCCCGAGCGCGCCTTGAGTCACAAGGTGGTTTTGCCGATGGCGACCGGAGGCAGTATTGCCCACATGCTGGCGGTTGATTACGCACTCAAGCCGGTGTTGTCGGCCTTGAAGGCCCAGGAACTGCTCCAGGGCATTTTCGCGATCGACAGCCAGATCGCTTACGGCGAAGGCAGCGCGCTGGCACAACTGGCGCCGGAGCTGGAGCAGAGATTGAACGAGTCGCTGGAGCAGTTCTACAGCGCTCTGGCTCGACGGCCCCGACCGCTGGACCCACAGTTGCTCAATGATCGTTTGCTGAGTGCTCGCTGGAGCATTTGAACCCCAACTGAAGTACTGGCCTTACTCGCCCGCCAACGGGCAAGCAGGTGCAGCCAAACACCCAACTGCAAAAGGAGAGCGCCATGCGCCCTGTCATTTTGCGTCGTGGTCTGGTCGCTCTGTTTGCTGCGGCTGTCACCTTCGGCGCCATTACTCAAGCCCAGGCCGAGACGCTACGGATCGGTTATCAGAAATACGGCACCCTGGTGCTGCTCAAGGCCAAAGGCACGCTGGAAAAGCGCCTCGCTGCCCAAGGCGTGGACGTGCAGTGGACTGAATTCCCCGGCGGCCCTCAATTGCTTGAAGGCCTGAACGTCGGTTCCATCGACTTCGGCGTGACCGGCGAAACGCCACCCGTGTTTGCCCAGGCCGCAGGTGCCGATCTGCTCTATGTCGCCTATGAACCGCCAGCGCCGCACAGTGAAGCGATCCTGGTGCCGAAGGACTCGGCGATCAGATCGGTAGCAGACCTCAAGGGCAAGAAAGTCGTCCTGAACAAAGGCTCCAACGTGCACTACCTGCTGGTGCGCGCACTGGAAGACGCCGGCCTCAAATACACCGATGTTCAGACCGTGTTCCTGCCACCAGCCGATGCCCGCGCCGCATTCGAGCGCGGCAGCGTCGACGCCTGGGTCATCTGGGACCCTTACCAGGCGGCCGCCGAACAGCAACTGCAAGCGCGGACTCTGCGCGATGGCCAGGGCATCGTCGACAACCATCAGTTCTACCTGGCGACCAAGCCCTACGCGCAGAAAAACCCCGAGGTGATCAAGACCCTGGTGGAAGAGGTGCGTGCAGTCGGCGAGTGGTCCAGGGCCAATCCGCAAGACGTGACGGCACAGGTGTCGCCACTGCTTGGGCTGCCGGCGGACATCACCCTGACCTCGGTGAAACGCCAGGGCTATGGCGCGCTGTTCCTCTCCCCGGACGTGGTCGCTGCCCAACAGAAAATCGCCGACAGCTTCTACCAGCTCAAGCTGATTCCCAAACCGCTGAGCATCAAGGACGTGATCTGGACGCCGCCGGCAGCTGTTGCCAAAGCCCAGTAACCGATAGCCCACATTCGATTTCCCAAGGAGACCACTCCATGAGCCTCAATATCTTCTGGTTCCTGCCTACCCATGGCGACGGCCATTACCTTGGCACCGCCGAAGGCGCTCGCGCCGTCGATCACGGTTACTTGCAGCAGGTCGCGCAAGCGGCTGACCGACTGGGCTTCGGCGGTGTGCTGATCCCCACTGGCCGTTCCTGCGAAGACTCCTGGCTGGTGGCCGCGTCGCTGATCCCGGTGACCCAGCGACTGAAGTTTCTGGTCGCCCTGCGCCCCGGGATCATTTCCCCGACGGTGGCGGCGCGTCAGGCCGCGACGCTGGATCGTTTGTCCGGCGGACGTGCCCTGTTCAACCTGGTCACAGGTGGCGATCCGGAAGAGTTGGCGGGAGACGGACTGTTCCTCAGCCACGAAGAACGCTATCAGGCGTCGGTGGAGTTCACCCGCATCTGGCGTCGCGTGCTGGAAGGGGAAACCGTCGATTATGACGGGCAGCACATCAGCGTGAAGGGCGCCAAGCTGCTCTACCCGCCGATTCAGCAACCGCGTCCTGCGCTGTATTTCGGCGGCTCCTCGGAAGCGGCGCAGGACCTGGCGGCCGAGCAGGTGGAAATGGTGCTGACCTGGGGCGAACCACCGGCCGCCGTGGCGGAAAAAATCGAGCAGGTGCGGGCCAAGGCGGCCAAGCAGGGCCGCACTGTGCGCTTCGGCATTCGTCTGCACGTGATTGTGCGCGAAACCAACGCCGAAGCCTGGCAAGCGGCGGAGCGACTGATTTCACACCTGGACGAGGACACCATTGCCCGCGCCCAGGCTTCGCTGGCGCGCTTTGACTCGGTCGGCCAGCAACGCATGGCCGCACTGCACGGCGGCAGTCGCGACAACCTGGAAGTCAGCCCCAACCTGTGGGCCGGTGTCGGCCTGGTACGGGGCGGTGCCGGCACGGCGCTGGTGGGCGATGGCCCGACCGTGGCGGCCCGTGTGAAGGAATACGCGGACCTGGGCATCGACACCTTCATTTTCTCTGGATATCCACACCTGGAAGAGTCGTACCGCGTCGCTGAACTGTTGTTCCCGCACCTTGATATCGAGCGTCCCGAGTTGCCGAAAAGCGCCGGTTACGTCAGCCCGTTCGGTGAGATGGTGGCCAACGACATCCTTCCCAAAGCCGCGGCCCAGAGCTGAGGCGTGCCATGAAGAAAATCATCCACAGCCTCGCGCCCTGGGCGCTGCCGGTGTTGTTGCTGGCGGTATGGCAGTTGTCGGTGTCGGCAGGCTGGTTGTCGACGCGGATTCTGCCGGCACCCATTGCCGTGATCGAAGCCGGCGTGAACCTGGTGCGCAGCGGCGAGATCTGGACGCACTTGGCAATCAGTGGTTGGCGTGCAGCGTTGGGCTTCGCCATCGGCGGCGGCATCGGCCTGACCCTGGGCTTCATCACCGGCCTGTCGAAATGGGGTGAACGCCTGCTCGACAGTTCGGTGCAAATGATCCGCAACGTGCCGCACCTGGCGCTCATTCCACTGGTGATCCTGTGGTTCGGCATCGATGAGTCGGCGAAGATTTTCCTGGTGGCGCTGGGCACCCTGTTTCCGATTTACCTCAACACTTACCACGGCATTCGCAACGTCGATCCGGCGCTGGTGGAGATGTCCCGCAGTTATGGTTTGTCCGGCTTCAGCCTGTTTCGCCAGGTGATTCTGCCGGGTGCGCTGCCTTCGATTCTGGTCGGCGTGCGCTTCGCGCTTGGCTTTATGTGGCTGACGTTGATAGTCGCGGAAACCATTTCCGCCAGCTCCGGCATCGGTTATCTGGCGATGAATGCCCGGGAGTTCCTGCAGACCGATGTGGTGGTGCTGGCGATTCTGCTGTACGCGGTGCTCGGCAAACTGGCCGACCTTGCCGCCCGAGGCCTTGAGCGCGTGTGGCTGCGCTGGCATCCGGCCTATCAAGTGGCCAAGGGAGGTGCCGCATGACCGCACAGCAACCTCCACGCCTGCTGCGCGGGATTCCGCTGGCCGTGCGCAAACTGCAAAAAAACTTCGGCGCGCGGCAGGTGCTGCGCGAGATAGACCTGCATATTCCGGCTGGTCAGTTCGTGGCGGTGGTCGGTCGCAGTGGCTGCGGCAAAAGCACGTTGCTGCGCCTGCTGGCCGGCCTCGACCAACCCACGGGCGGTGAATTGTTCGCCGGTTCCGCGCAGCTAAGCGAGGCGCGGGAAGACACCCGGCTGATGTTCCAGGAAGCGCGTCTGCTGCCATGGAAAAAGATCATCGACAACGTTGGTCTGGGGCTCAAGGGCAACTGGCGGCCACAGGCATTGCAAGCGCTGGAAGCGGTCGGCCTGGCGGATCGTGCCAACGAGTGGCCGGCAGCCCTGTCCGGTGGGCAGAAGCAACGTGTGGCCCTGGCCCGTGCGCTGATCCATCAACCGCGCTTGTTGTTGCTCGACGAACCCTTGGGGGCATTGGACGCGTTGACCCGGATCGAAATGCAGCAACTGATCGAGCGGCTCTGGCAGCAGCATGGTTTCACAGTGTTGCTGGTGACCCACGATGTCAGCGAAGCGGTTGCGATTGCCGATCGGGTGATCCTGATCGAAGACGGCGAAGTCGGCCTCGACTTGCACGTGGAACTGCCGCGTCCTCGGGTGCGCGGCTCTCATCGACTGGCGGCGCTGGAAACCGAAGTGCTCAACCGCGTGCTGTCCCTGCCGGGCCAGCCGCCTGAACCGGAACCTGTTTCACCATTGCCCACGCAGCTGCGCTGGGCTCAATAACTCAAGCTTTCTCCCACGACAGGAATCAACACCATGACTATCAAGGCCATCAACGTACGCAACCAGTTCAAAGGCTCCATCAAGGAAATCGTCCTCGGTGACGTGCTGTCGGAAATCGACGTGCAGACCGCATCCGGTATCGTCACTTCCGTGATCACCACCCGTTCGGTGAAGGAGCTGGAGCTGGCGGTGGGCAGCGAAGTGATCGCGTTCGTGAAATCCACCGAGGTGTCCATCGCCAAGTTGTGATTGCATGAAAGGCCAACCCCAATCGTTCCCATGCTCCGCGTGGGAACGCCTCTTCGGACGCTCTGCGTTCGGCTTTTGATCGGGACGTGGAGCGTCCCTGGCTGCATTCCCACGCAGAGCGTGGGAACGATCATGCGGACTCCTGTGGGAGCGAGCCTGCTCGCGATGGGGCCAGAGGGATCGCTAGATAATTCGTTTGGGAAGATACGGTGGCAAGTACAACCCCAGATAAGCATCAAACACCCGCATCCCTTCCTCGGCCATGCGTGGCGTGATCTGCCCGAACTGCTGCACCGAACGCGCATAGACCCGGTCGCCCAATTCCATCGCCAGCGCGAATACATCGACATCGCCCGGAAGCTTCGGCAACTCGAAATGGTGGTCGAAGAGTTTGTGCATCAGATCGCCCAGTTCGATGTCGTGCTGACGGTCGGCCTGGGTGACCTCGGTCAGGCCATGCTGGGCGAGGATCAGTTGGCGGGCGGCGGCGTCTTCGCTGTAGATCTCCAGCATGCGCTGTTCCACCAGCCGCGACAGGTCGCGCCAGTCGCCGAGCGCCTGGTGGTCGATGGGGGCTTGCAGGCACGCGCGGAATGCGGCGTGGACATCGGCCGTCAGTGCTTCGAGCAACGCCGGGACACTGGCGAAGAAGTGATAGACGGAGGAGGGCGGGATCTGCGCACGCTCGGCGACACTGTAGATCGACAGGCTGGCCACGCCCTCGGCCGCCAGCAACGTACGGGCGGCATCGAGTATCGAGTCGATCCGGGCCTGGCTGCGTGCGCGGGGTTTTCTGGGGGTGGCTGCGCGTGTCATGGGTGTCTCCTGCGGGGCAGCGGGCATTGTACGAGCCGAGTTGTGTGTTGTCTTGTCGGCCGCCATCGCGAGCAGGCTCGCTCCCACAGTGGTCCTGTGTTGGATACAGACTTTTTGGTCGCGCAAGATCCCTGTGGGAGCGAGCCTGCTCGCGATGAATTCACCTCGGGCTTCCATAAAAAAACGCCGCTGGCTGAATCAGCCAACGGCGTTTTTCTGTAGCAGCAAGCCGCTTACACGGTATGCAGGTACCAGTTGTACTCAAGGTCGGAGATGGAGTGTTCGAACTCCTCCAGCTCGCTCTCTTTGCACGCGACGAAGATATCGATGTACTTCGGATCGATGTACTTGGCCATGACTTCGCTGTCGTCCAGCTCACGCAGGGCATCGCGCAGGTTGTTCGGCAGGCTCTGCTCGTTCTGCTCGTAGCTGTTGCCCTCGGTCGGTGCCGGTGGCTCGATCTTGTTGGTCAGGCCATGGTGCACGCCGGCCAGGACCGAAGCCATCAGCAGGTACGGGTTGGCGTCGGCACCAGCCACACGGTGCTCCAGGCGTACCGCGTCGGCGGAGC
>NZ_JBNNVQ010000067.1:0-32670 GCF_050280625.1 Pseudomonas sp. NPDC089569 | reverse complement strand
TGGCCTTGTAGGTCGCCTCGTCGGTCAGGGTATTGGCCAGAACCTCGGGACGAACGGGATACAGGGAAGCCGCACTCATCTTTCTTACCTCGGTGGAATAGTTGTTTTTGTATGGCCTCCGTTTTATCGGGGCCCGGCGTATAGAACCATTCGACGATGGTAGTAACAAGCCCATACAAATCGCCCCCCTGTAGGAGCGAGCACGCTCGCGATGGTCGCCAACGTTAACGCTGGCTACCTGAACGCCCGCAGTGTCTGGACGCTCATCGCGAGCATGCTCGCTCCTACAGAAGACCAAAAACGCGGCAATCGGGGATTGTTACAAAAACCGTCAAAGGTGTTTATCAAAAGCACGGCTATATGAATCCGCCCCCCCTCCCTAAAATCTGCCACGCCAACCCGGCAAACTGAGTTAACCAAGTTACAGCCCCCACGAAGGCAGTTAATTCAAAACCAAGTAGTTAGTTCCACACGCAACCTCAAAAGGGTTGCGTGACCCCACTCGACCTTAGAAAGGTAAAATTTAAATGAAAGCTTTATTGGTTCTGGCCCTCAGCAGTCTGTGCGCAACCGCCATGGCAGACGAGGTCCCGACTGATGTCGCGCAACAACAACCGGCCATAGAGGAATACACCTACTCGACACACCTGGACATCGCCAAAGTTATCTCCATGAGCGAAGTTCCCAATGTTTGTGAAGTTGTCCCGATGAAGATGGAATATGACGACTCCAAAGGTCAGCGCCATATCCTGCGCTACAGCGTCATGGGCAACGGCTGCTCCGGCGGCTGATGTGACTGCACCGAATCGGCGCATTTCGGCAGTGAGCTGAAGGTCGATTTCAGCCCGGCTTCGGTCGGGCTCAGTTGTGTCTGGAGCCGTCGAAAAGCGCTTGCAAACACAAGATGTAGTGAAAAATGCAGTTTTCTGATTAGTTTTTGAACAAAACCTGAGTCAAGCCATTTTTACGAAAAAAATTCTTCTCCCGGCAAAGCCCCATAAACCCTCGCTCTGACCGAAAAACCTGCCCTCTCGGCCGCTATATGCGCGGATTCGCCCCACCACGGCCAGAAAAATTTCCCTATAATGCCGCCTTAAACGGGCCTGCAATATTCCCTTACAGGGATAAACAGCCAGTCTGAAGCCCACGCCGAAGTCTTCACCGATTTCTGCGCCCCTCAGAGGCTCTCGGAACCCCGTACAACATTCATGTTTATTTGCCTGCGTGTACCGCTGCAAAAAACGCTATCCAACGCGGCCAGTACGGCCGTGTGAAAAACCGGACCATTGATTTTCACACGGGCAACTGGCCCTCACGCAGGAGACGACACGTCATGCTGAGCTGGGACGAATTCGACAAAGAAGACACGGAAGTAGCAGTCAAGAGCACCAACGTCGGCCAGGCCGCCGAAGCCAACATGGACCGTCTCGACAGCGCCGGCGGTGCTGCCGCCCTCGAAGCCCGCGCCGTGACTGCCTCTGACTCCGCCGCCGTTGCCCGCGCCAAGGCTGCCCTGGACTCGCTCGATGTCGCCGAAGGCCTGGCCGAACTCGAAGGCGCCTCCGCCCGTGTCGCCGTTGACGAAAAGCGCATGATCAACTGCCGTGCCGACCTCAACCAGCTCGTGCCATTCAAGTACGACTGGGCCTGGCAGAAGTACCTGGACGGCTGCGCAAACCACTGGATGACGCAAGAAGTCAACATGACCGCCGACATCGCCCTCTGGAAAAACCCGGAAGGCCTGACCGACGACGAGCGCCGCATCGTCATGCGCAACCTCGGCTTCTTCTCCACCGCCGACTCCCTGGTCGCCAACAACCTGGTACTGGCCGTATACCGCCTGATCACCAACCCGGAATGCCGCCAGTACATCCTGCGCCAGGCGTTCGAAGAGGCGATCCACACCCACGCCTACCAGTACTGCATCGAATCGCTGGCCATGGATGAAGGCGAAATCTTCAACATGTACCACGAGATCCCATCGGTCGCGAAAAAAGCCACCTGGGGCCTGAAATACACCCGTTCCATCTCCGATCCGCAATTCCAGACCGGCACCGTCGAAACCGACAAAGAGTTGCTGCGCAACCTGATCGCCTACTACTGCGTTCTGGAAGGCATCTTCTTCTACTGCGGCTTCACCCAGATCCTCTCCATGGGCCGCCGCAACAAAATGACCGGCGTCGCCGAGCAGTTCCAATACATCCTGCGCGACGAATCCATGCACCTGAACTTCGGCATCGACGTGATCAACCAGATCAAAATCGAAAACCCGCACCTGTGGGATGCCGAAATGAAGGAAGAAGCTTCGCAGATGATTCTGCAAGGTACTCAGCTGGAGATCGAATACGCACGTGACACCATGCCGCGCGGCGTGTTGGGCATGAATGCGGCGATGATGGAGGACTACCTGAAGTTCATCGCGAACCGTCGTTTGTCGCAGATTGGTTTGAAAGAGGAATACCCAGGGACCACTAACCCCTTCCCTTGGATGAGCGAGATCATGGACTTGAAGAAAGAGAAGAATTTCTTTGAGACTCGTGTGATTGAGTATCAGACTGGTGGGGCGTTGAGCTGGGATTGATTCCAGCGTTAGCTGCGATTTGACGACTTGAATCGGCAAATCAAAAAATTAAAAGCCCTGATCTGATCGGGGCTTTTTTATGAGAGTAGGAAAACTCTTACTCACTTCTTCAGTAATCGCCAAAACGCCTACAACAATTCCAGCCCCTTCCGCATTGATGACGATTCAAAGCGACTCTAAGCTCTACGGCAGGTGCCTAAGAAACGCCCAACGTAGAAGCTGACTTCGCCACACTGAACGCATGCTGTTATCAGCCCCAAATGCGTAATCCTGTGTCTGAAAGGAACAGCTTGTTGGGACTTCTTAGATCCTCTACGTCGGGCTCGGCCCTCATTAACTTCACACGTAGGGGGAATGGATATGCCTGCAAAAACTCCACGCCAATCAGTCGCGCCTGATCCTTTCAATCCAACAATCTTCACCCGCCACAACCTCCCTCTCCACGCCCTCCTCTTGGAAAACCAACCATGGTTCTGCGCCCGCGACATCGGTCGTTTGATGGGTTTTCATCTAAGTGAACGCATGGTCAACAAACTCGACAAAGACCAGCACCGCACGTTGTGGGTTGAGTATTACCAGCAACCGGAAAAGCAGCTGATGCTCAGCGAGTCCGGTGTGTACGCGTTGTTGGTGTATCACTACGCGCCAGGCAATCGGTTGCTGCGTGAGTGGATCACCCATCAAGTGGTGCCGGCCTTACGTGATGCGCAGCAGTCGGGTAACTCGGATCGGCCGATGTTGAGTTTGTTGGATTGGCCGGAGATGTCGCTGAGTCTGTTGCATTGGCAGGATGAAAGTTGGATTCGGCTGCGGGACATGCCTTATCTATTGCCCGATCACACGCAACAGCAGGTGCCAATTGTTAAACCCTGGTGGCACAAGGTTGCGCGGGCGTTTCAGTCGTCGAAGCATTCGATGGATTAGGTGATGTGTTTGTAGGATCGCTCGCGAGATTCATCTCTGCTTTGTGTAGGAATTTTCGTAGACAGTCGTAGTGGCCACTCAGTATCGTCCGAGGGTTTTCAACCTTCGGCGATTGTATGGATACGGAAAAGAGCAACAGCGATTGGAGTGACGTAGAGATTCAGGCGGCGGTCGATGCCTATCTCAGCATGCTTTCTCGCGAGCAGAACGGTCAGGCGATCAACAAGGCTCATGAAAATCGCGTTCTGCGCGAGGGTGCTTTGGCTGGTCGGACCAAGGGTTCGGTTGAGTTTCGGATGCAGAACATTTCCACCGTGTTGGTCGAACTTGGGCGTGACCGCATTGAAGGCTACAAACCCGCCAAGAATGTCGGCGCCAATGTTGCAAAGAGCATTCGTGAAGCACTCAATGCTCCAGGGCCTGTAACTCCCGAAGACTTCGCCCCGACGGCCGACGAGGCGACGCTGGAGCGGCGAGCTGCAAAGCTTGAACGACAACCGATAAAAGTCGAACCGAAAGGGATTGAGAAACCAGAGCAAACTCAGTCCAACGGAAAGTCGTATGTTCGCGATCCGGAAGTGAGAGCGTGGGTACGCCAACAGGCTGAAGGTAAATGCGAAGGGTGTGGCGAGCCGGCTCCGTTTGAAAAGTCGGGTCACCCGTTTCTTGAGGTTCACCACGTTAAGCATTTGGCACAGGAAGGTTCAGACCGTCCGAGCAATGCTGTAGCCCTATGCCCGAACTGTCATCGCCGCTGTCACCATTCGAGTGACCGGGAGGCGTTCACCGCTTCGCTTTATACAAAGGTGAAACGGTTGAAGCCGGAATAACCGAGCGATGCGAGACCTTTGGCAAGGGATTTGCCCCTCACACCCGCGCCGACACCACCCGCACCCCATACTGCGGAATAATCCCGTCCGCCGTGACCAACTCCAGCCCTTCCGCCTGTGCTTGGGCAATCAACATCCGATCAAACGGGTCGCGATGAATCTCCGGCAACTTGCCCGCCTGCTGTCCATGGAACAGCGAAATCGGCAGCTTGGTAAAACCCTCGTCCTCAACCAACGCCTCAAGATCTTCTGGCGCCTCCAGCATCCCTTTGGCCTGCTTGATCGATATTTCCCAAATCGAAGCCGCGCTCACCAGCACCTGATTTCGAGGCTCCCCAATCATTTGACGGGCATCGACACCAAGCGCGGGATCATCGGACAGCCACCAAAGAAACGCATGGGTATCCAATAGCAAGCGCCTCACAGGCTGCCCTCAAATGCATTGATGATGTCGTCGGGTGTCTTGTCAAAATCCGCAGACATCCGAATTTTCCCTTTCATTCGGCCAGGTTTGCGCGCCCGAGGCGTATCCACATGGGGCAGCAGATCCAGATAAGGCTTGCCCGCCTTGGCGATCACCACCTTGTCACCATGCCACACACGCTCAGCAAGTTGAGAAAGTTGGGACTTTGCTTCGTGCATGTTTACTTGCACCAGTTCACTCATATGACACCTCCAAAGCATTAGCTAAGCTAGCCTAAGCCGACCTCATTCCAGAGGCAAGGTATCGAGCTGACCGCCTGTCAAAAATGACTTATCAAGTTTCCGCCGTTGATACGGCAAACATGAATCAAAAAGTGCACCCTCTCCCACTACCCGCTATTAATATGCCACCTCCCCTCAAAGGACCGCCCCACCATGAAATTCGACCTCGCCTACTGCCTCAGCCTCGACGACAAGCTGTCGATCTATGACGTACGCGACCTCAATTTCGACGAAACCATGGCCTTCGATTCCGCCAAAGAACACTTCCAATGCCCCAACGACGCCTGTCGTTCGGCATTCGACGCGACGAACCTGTTGACCACGTTCAATGCCAAGAACGTGAATTACGTGCGCACCCCGCACTTCAAGAACACGCCCAATACCCGGCATGTAGCGGATTGTCCTTATATCAGCCTCAAAACGCCGGCGTCGGGTGTGGAGGCGGAAACGGATGACGCGCGGGAGGAGCATTTCCCGTCGGAGTTGTTGCTGATTCGGCGTCAGTATGTGCGTAAGCCGTCGAGCCCCGAAGTGGCAGGGGAGGACGCGCGAAAGGCCCCGATGCCCGCTTCTGCGACTCATCACACTGAGCACCCGGGCCGCGAGTCGGCGCCGGACAAGACCAGCGTCTTCGCCCACCCCGTGGAGTGTTTTGTCTCGAACTTCGATGACAAGGACTTGCTCAAGCGCATGCCGCTGAAGATTGGCGAGCACACGGCGTCGTATGCCTCGTTCTTCAAGAAGATCGAGTACCTGCAGGACAACAAGGGGTTGATCTACTGGGGGCGGATCAAGGAGATCAAGGATTACACCCAGAGCTTTCGCATCGATTTCGAGAAGAAGGTCTGGTTCGAGAAGAAGCCGTACTCGGTCAATGTGTACCTGAGCAAGAAGCTGATCGACAGCTATCGCAAGCGCAAGGCGTTTCTGGAGGAGATCAAGCACGCGATCGACAGCGGCAAGGATTTGTTCTGCTTCTTTTATGGCGTGACACCGGAGTTGAAGCAGGTGCCGAGCAAGAAAAACCCCGAGCAGACGTTCGGGGTGTTCAGCGCGAATATTGAGAATCTGGATCACTTCATTATTCGTGAGGCGGCGGGGTTGGAGGGTCAGTAAGCCATCCTCCACATTGAGGGTATCGGAGGACTTTGGCGTGTTCTCCTGCTTTGAAACCACTGAACCACAGAAGCGCCGTGCAGCGATTTTGAGAAACAAAGAAGTTTCCTAACGTCTTTCAAAAATCGTCCTACAGCCACCCTTGATCACCTTGGTTAACGTCGCGCAGCCCTTTTTCGGGGCTGCCAATGACCGCAAACCAGGGACGATCAGTGACGGGCAAAACAGACATTCCCCTTGTAAGAAACCCGCCTGAGGGGGACGGGCATCATGTCTCCTGGCGCCCGATGACGGCCAGGGAACTCGCGGAGCGAGAGGCCCGGCAGTTGGCCTACGAGGCCATGCTCGCCAGGCAACGGGCTTACGAAGACCGCCGTCAGGTGAAGGAGAAAAAGGACGACGTTGTTCGTGCGGGCTGTGTGTTCGCCAAATCCTGCAACTTGCCCGACGCCGTCATCGATTACAGCAACCCTTCCGGATTCATACCGACCGACAGCCTTGAGGACTACGGCGAAATTGCCTGGCTGGGCGGTCGAGAAGTCGATGATGAGGGTTTGCTCAACCTCGAGACCATCAGCGGCTCAACCATCGCCCTCGGCGTTGGTCGCGTCGCACTGAGCGTACCGGATCTCATAGCCCCTGCCGCGAACGCACTCGGCGTTGCCGGCTCGACTGCTCTGGCGGCGATGGTCGCCGTGTTCTGGTCACCGAGCCTGGGCGACAGCGCCCTCTACAGCGAAGACCAACTGCGCGCCCTCAAACAAGCCCGCAACCGCGTTCGCCTGAACATCGAGCAACAGGCCGACGGCAGCCTCAAGGGCTACGCCTTCTACACCGGCAGGAATCGCGATTGGGAGATGGTCGACGTCGTGCAGGTCGCCCCGCGTGGCAGCCAATACGTCGCCGACCTCGGTGAAGGCATCGAACTGATCTGGACACCTGCGCAAGACGGCTCCGACATCCTCGGCATCCCCAAACTGGAAGCGGCTCCGCAAGCGCCGCACATCTGGGTTTTTCCACCGACGAAACAGGCTGACGCGATCATCGTCGATCCGGTGTATCCGCCGGATTACAAGGATTTCATTCTGGTGTTTCCGGTGGGGTCGGGGGTGCGGCCGGTTTATATTGTGCTGAGCGCATCCCGGCAGGATTACCATCAAAAACCTGATTATCTACCTGCGTTTCCCGAAATTCGACGAGCTCCGCCCAAAACGCCAATTGCAGGAGGGGGAGGACTACGACCTCGCTGGAAAGACCGAAAAGGCACAATTTACGAGTGGGACTTTCAACACGGCGCCATTGAAAAATACACCAAGCGCGGGAAACATCTTGGCGAGTTCAACCATGAAACTGGAGCTCAGACCAAACCTGCAGATCCAACCAGAAGGATAGAGCCATGAAACATCGCATTATGGGAGTTAAGAAAGGAGAAGATTTTTTTTCTTATGAAAAGCAAATCCCCGTCGCAACAGAGGAATTAAAAGTCATCATGGGCTGGAAGAGCGATGAAGACTCGCTGCACGATTACAAACTTACTGAAAATCAGATTATCGACATAGAGATCGCTTGCTCCATTGAACTGCCCAGGCACCTTGTTTTGTATTTAACTTAAACACCCCAAGAAGTAATACAGTCAACCTGATCGAGCCCCCCCTCCATTATCAGCATTCACTTGGTACAACACAGCCTTGTTGATATGCATGACAATCGAGGTGCACCTCAGTGAGGGAATCGACGGCTACAGTCTGCCCCCTCTGGTTTGATGTACAGCTGCACATTTTTCGGCGGTTGGAAGACAGCAAGTGTGAACTGCCCTGCTCGCGATAAGCTTGAACGCATTGTATTTAAACAGTAACCACGCGCGTTATCGTTAACGACCATCGCGAGCAGGCTCGCTCCCACGGGAAAGCACCATTCACTGCGAGCCCAGTTGGCCTTGCAGCGCCCGAATTTCTCGCTTCACTGCCACGCGGCGATCCAGCGCAGTCTGAATATCTGACTCATCAAGGCCGCAATATCGCCCTTGCCGCACTGCCGTTCGTCGAACGGGAAGAAAAACAGAAAATTGCATTTGATCCGGGCTCAAAACAACTGTACAAAAACACAGTATATTTTGATCAACACCTTCAAGCCCGGAGAACACCATGGCCTCTCACGCGATGAAAATCACCCTGGAACGTATCGCCCTCTTCCAGTTCACCCCGGCCCATTGCGCCCAGGCCCGCGCAATGCTGGGCTGGAGTGTCGAGCAATTGTCCCGAGAGGCCGGGGTTTCGGTAGAGGCCATTCAGCGTTTCGAAGAGGGGCAAGAGGTGCTGGATGTCACGCGATTGGCGCTGGCGTATCGGCTTGAGTCCGAAGGGTTGGCGTTTTTCCCGGGGTTTGCGCCGGGGCGCGGGATGAATGTGAAAGGGGCGATGCCGAATCCGGTTGGACGGGAGGATTTTGCAAGAGTGGAGTGAGTGAAGTCATCGTTGACGATTATCCCCATATAGGTATATTTTCACATGAGTACAAGGAAGCCACTCCTGTGGGTTTGCAGCAGCAAGAAAGACCTCAAGCAGATGCCCGCAGATGTACAGGATGTTTTTGGCCATGCTCTCGACCTAGCCCAAAGCGGCAAGAAGCATCCTGATGCAAAGCCACTCAAGGGCTTTGGGGGCGCTGGGGTTCTTGAGGTGATTGAGGACTTCAATACAAATACTTACCGCGCTGTTTATGCTGCTCGCCTGGGCAACGCTATCTATGTTCTGCACTGTTTCCAGAAAAAATCGACCACGGGCATCAAAACTGCACTGAGTGATATCGACTTAATCAGGAAAAGGCTACAAGCCGCGCAGGATCACGCGAAAGGATTGAAAAATGGTTGAAATCGAAGAAAGCAGCGGGAACGTCTATGAAGACCTCGGCATACCCCAGTCCAATGAAATGCAAGTCAAATCCCAGTTGGCCGCAAAAATTGGCGAAATCATCAAGTCTCGCCACCTGACCCAGGTTCAGGCGTCTGAAATTCTGGGTCTGTCACAGCCCAAGCTTTCTGAAATGTTGCGCGGCAAGTTTCGAGGGATCAGTGAAGCCAAGATGATGGAGTGTCTGTTGTTACTCGGACGCGACGTGCAGATCGTTGTCAAAACTGCCCCTCGATCACGCAAGGAGGGGCGGCTTGAGGTGGTTTTTGGTTGACGCATGTCTACGGTTTGAAAGCAGGCACCCGTCGCGCCTGTGACGCTTGTTCATACCCGTAAGCCATTGCCAACAATTTGGCCTCGCTCCAACGCGGACCATAGAAGAGTACTGAGGTCGGCACGTCGTCAGCGTCGATGCCTGAAGGCACCATAATGGCCGGGTAGCCTGCCAGCCCGACGACGTTCAAACCGGGGGAGCCGACGTCCAGCACCAGGGCGTCGAGTCGGTGGGTGTTCAGCAGGTCGTCAATGACAGCGGAGTTTTCCTGCTGGATTGTCTGCCACAGCGCATTGTAGGTTCGTTCATCGAATTCAATACGGCTGGCCACGCTCAGAATGCCTTGTCCGTACTGAGCATCACCCGGTGTGTCTTCATTGAAGCGTACGATAGCCTCCAGTGTGGGTGCCGCCAGCGCGGTTCGAGTTGCCAGATAACGAGGCAGGTCGCGCTTGATGCCCATCCACATGGCCTCGTCTACCCGCGACGATAACGGGTCATGCAGTTCCACGGGTATCAACAATGCGCCAATCGCCTGCATGACTTCCAGAGCCTGGGAAAACTGTGGATCGCTTGAGAGCCCTTCAGCACTGTCGGCGAACTTCGTCGGGAACCCGATGCGCCGTCCCACCAATGCGTCCGGCCGCAGTAGCGCGGTGTAGTCCACCTCGATAGAGGGTTTGCGGAGCGGATCAGCCGGATCGCTGCCGCTCATGGCATTGAGCAGCAATGCCGCATCGCGAACGGTGCGGGTCATGGGGCCGGGGGTATCGAGTTTTTGCGTCACGGGAATGATGCCGCTACGACTCAACAAGCCCACCGTGGGTTTGAGGCCGACCACGCCATTGAGCGATGCCGGACAGATGATCGAACCGGAGGTCTCCGTGCCAACCGTCAGCGGCGCGAAGCCGGCCGCGACCGCTGCGCCCGAACCGGCGCTTGAGCCGCAGGGCATTACGCTTAACCGGTGGGGATTTTTGGTCTGCCCGCCTCGCCCGCTCCAGCCCGCGGGTATGGCCGGATCGCGAAAATTGGCCCATTCATCGAGATTGGTTTTTCCCAGAATGATCGCCCCGGCAGCCCTCAGGCGCTGCACGATAAAGGCATCTTGGGCCGCAGGTTGCCCGACCATGGCCAGGGAGCCGGCGCTGGTCTGCATCGAATCGGAGGTGTCGATGTTGTCCTTGAGCAGCACCGGGATGCCATGCAGGGGGCCGCGAACGTGTCCGCCGTGGCGCTCCTGATCCAGGGACCTGGCGATATCGAGTGCATCGGGGTTCAACTCAATGATCGCGTTGATCGCCGGGCCTTGTTTGTCCAGTCGTTCGATGCGTTGCAGCAAATGCCGAACCAGCGCCACGGAACTCAGTTGGCCCTGGTCCATACGCTGGTTGATTTGATCGACACTCAAGTACTCCAGCCTGGTTTCAGGCATGGGTGCCTGTCCATAGGCCGCACCGGTGACCATCGATAACAGGGCAATCCGGGCCAGCCACGTCTTGCAGCCGTTTAACGTTACGTCCATGTAAAAATCCTTCTGACGGATGACGAGTGAACGATCTCACTCGCTGTTCAGCCTACAGAAACGGCCGAACTTATCCGTCGTCACGGATCACCTGCTCGCGCGCGAAAGTTCATCGGCGCCTGTAGCCGCCTTACCCCACGCTCTGTTGATCTTCAAATACCTGCTGCTCGACCTCCAGCCACCAGGCCCCGCCCCGTTGCGGATGCATCAGGTTGAAGGCCTCGCCCATTTGCGGCGTGGTAATCGCCACACTGCGTTCCCAGGCCAGGGCCAGAATACGGTCGAAGGGTTCGTACCAGGCGTGCATCGAAAGGTCGAAGGTGCCGTTGTGGATCGGCAGCAACCAACGGCCCTTGAGATCCAGGTGCGCTTGCAGGGTTTGCTCCGGTTGCATGTGCACATGGGGCCATTCGACGTTGTAGGCGCCGGTTTCCATGAGGGTGAGGTCGAATGGACCGTACTGCTCGCCGATGCGTTTGAAGCCGTCGAAATAACCACTGTCGCCGCTGAAGAAGATGCGCGTGTCACCGTCGATCATCACCCACGACGCCCACAGGGTGCTGTTGCCGTCGAACAGGCCGCGCCCGGAAAAGTGCTGCGACGGCGTGGCGAAGAAACGCAGCCCCTCGACCTCGATGCCTTGCCACCAGTCCAGTTGCCGAACCTTGCCGGCATCGATGCCCCATTTGATCAGGGTGTCGCCGACGCCCAGCGGCGTCAGGAAGTAGCGGGTCTTGTCGGCAAGCTTCAGCACTGCCTGATGATCCAGGTGATCGTAATGGTCGTGGGACAGGATCACCGCTTCAATCGCCGGCAACTGCTCCAGGCTGATGGGCGGTTGGTGGAAACGCTTGGGGCCAGCCCATTGCACGGGTGAAGCACGTTCGGCAAAGACCGGGTCGGTGATCCAGAACTTGCCGCGCAATTTGAGCAACACCGTAGAGTGGCCCAGGCGGTAAACGCTATGGTCGGGGGCGGCAAGCAGCGCCGCTTGCGTCAGGGCTTGTACCGGAACAGGTGCGGTCGGGCGGGTGTCACGCGGCTTGTGGAACATGGCGTTCCACAGGATGCGCAGGGTTTTGCCAAGGCTCAGACGCTGGATCGGCGTGTGGTTCTGGAACTGCCCCTGAGCCTGTTGGGAGGCTTTCGGTGTGCCAGCGTTATCCGCCGGGAAATTTGAATTGGCCATGACTGAATGACTCCAGAAAAACCGCACGTTGACGATTTTCCGCTTGGGACGATGATTGGCCAAGGCACGCACGCATCAGCCGAAACGCTATTTTTTCTGTGCATGATTAACAAAACATTACACTGCACAGTGTAGTTTCAAGGTTGCATCAAAGCCACGCACAAGTAAACTGCCGAGTGTAATTTTCATCTTCTTTCTGCCGAAGCGTATTTATGACAGCTCCACAGCGCCTGACCGACCGTAAACGCGAAGCCATCATTCAGGCGGCGATTACCGAATTCCGTGCCAACGGTTTCGACATCACCAGCATGGACAAGATCGCCGCCACCGCCGGCGTGTCCAAGCGCACCGTGTACAACCACTTCCCGAGCAAGGAAGAGCTGTTCGCCGAAATCCTCAATCAATTATGGGTTCGGGTGACGGCAGAACAGGAAACCTCCTACCGCCCAGACCGGCCATTACGCGACCAGTTGCGTGTGTTGCTGATGACCAAACTGCAGATGTTGAGCGACGAGAACTTGCTCGACCTGGCGCGGGTGGCCATTGCGGCAACGATTCACTCACCGGAACGTGCGCAGGACATGGTGGCCCGCATGGGCGAGCGCGAAGAAGGACTGACCATTTGGATTCGTGCCGCGCAGGCCGATGGTCGACTGAAAGCCGTGCCACCGGAATTCGCCGCGCTGCAGATCCACGGCCTGCTCAAGTCCTTTGCCTTCTGGCCGCAGATTTCCATGGGCAAGCCAAGCTTGTCAGTCGAGGAACAAATCACGGTGGCGGAATCCGCACTGGACATGTTCCTGGCCTGCTACCAGCTCTAGATCAAGTGCTTGCGCCCCCCCGTCCGCGATTAAATGGCTTCGAAGGACACTGATCATTCCTGCTGGAATAAATGACAATGTGCGCCGTTTTTACCCATCAACGGTTACTCTGATCCTTTCAGCAATGTGTTTCAGAATGAATCTGGCGCAGGACATTATGGATAAACAACACGGCAAGGGTCTGTCATTTGCCAGACGCATCTACATGCCCAGGGCCATTGGCCTGGGCATCGGCAGCATCAGCGTCGCTGCCGCGCTGTACCCGTTGCAACCGCCGACCTGGATCTGGGTGTTGTTGGTGCTCAACGGTTGGGTCTGGCCGCACCTGGCCTATCAACTGTCGAGTCGTTCGGCCTATCCCTACAAGGCCGAACGCCGCAACATGATTTACGACTCGCTGTGCGGCGGCTTCTGGGTCGCGACATTTCAGTTCAATCCACTGACCACCGTGACCATCCTGTCGATGATGGCGATGAACAACGTCGCCGCCGGCGGCCTGCGCATGTTCATGCTGGGTAGCGCCAGCCAGGCGGCAGGCATCCTTTTGGCCTGGTTGCTGTTCGGCGCGCATTTCTCACTGTCGACCACGCAATTGCAGGTGTGGGCATGTTTGCCGATGCTGACGCTCTACCCGTTGGCGCTGGGCATGGTCTGCTACCAACTGGCGATCAAATTGTCGGAGCACAAACGCACCTTGAGCGCCTTGAGCCGCACCGACAGCCTGACCGGGCTGCTCAATCACGGGGCGTGGAAGGAATTGCTGCAGCTCAAGTTTCGCGAGTGCAGCAAGCACCATGAACCTGCCGTGATCGCGCTGATCGACATCGACCACTTCAAGGTCATCAACGACACCTACGGCCACATTTTCGGCGACACGGTGTTGCGCCAGTTGAGCGTGGAACTCAAGTGCAACCTGCGTGAAAGCGATCTGGCCGGCCGTTACGGGGGTGACGAGTTTTGTGTGATTCTGCCCAACATGTCATTGATAGACGCCCGCAACACCATGGACCGCTTGCGCAACGTCATGCAGCAATACCGCCATCGGCAAGTGCCCGAGCTGCGAGTCAGCCTGAGCATCGGACTGGCGGCTTATCAACCGTCGTTTGACGATGCAACTGCCTGGTTCGATGACGCCGACAAAGCCCTGTACACGGCAAAAAACACCGGTCGCAACAAGGTCAGTGTCGCGGCGAACGACAGCGGCTTCGCAACGTCGCAGGCGGTGGTGGATTAATTCGGCGAACGCGCTGTTTGAAGGATGCCGGGGCTATAGTGAAAACCCGCCCCGGCAACCCGCAGAGAACACCATGACCACCACACCCGGCGACACCAGCGTCCCACCTGTCGATCACCTGAGGTTCCATCGCCCCCACGCACACCTGGGGCCGACATTCGGCAATGACAAGTTTGCGCTGCGCGCCGAGGCGTTTGCGCGGTTCTTCGGTACGCCGACGTTCCTGGGGGCGCAGACACTGATCGTAGTGGCCTGGGTTTGCCTGAACATGTCCGGCCTCACCCACTTCGACGTCTATCCCTTCATCCTGCTGAATCTGGCGTTCAGCCTGCAATCAGCCTACGCCGCGCCCTTGATTCTGTTGGCCCAGACCCGTCAGGCAGCGCGGGACAAGGCGCAGTCCGAAGCCGATGCACAGCACCGCGAAGCACTGGCCATCGCCAACACTGAACGGCAGGCGCAAGCCGCGCAGAACACCGCGCAACTGCTCGAACTGCTTGAGCAAAACACCCGTCTCACGGAAATGACCAAGACCCTGACCGAGCGGATCGAAAACCTGACCAGCGAAATGCATCAGCACTTCGTGCGCAAAGACGTGCCGAAAACCTGACCGGCCTTACGACAGCTTCAGCGCCCGCCCCAACTCGTCGAACAGCGTGACCACCGAACGCAAGGCGCGGCAGTCCGGGCGGGTCAGCAGCCATAGCGCCGTGTCGTAGCCCTGCAACGGCTCGCTGATCGGCTGCAATCCTTCTGCGATCAAAAAGTCCGGCAACGCGGCGACCCCAAGACCTGCCCGTACCAGCTCGGTGACCGACAGCATGCTGTTGCAGCGATAACCCGGCGATACCCCGGGCAATGCCTGGCGACGCCAGGCCACCGTGGGGTGATCGGGAAGAAAGTCGTCCGGGGCGATCCAGGTCAATGCTGCCAGGTCCCGAGTATCGACCGATTGCAGGTACTGCGCACTGGCGCATACCCGATAGGCAATATCCGCCAGACGCCGCCCCACCAGATGCTCCGGTGGCGTGCGGGTCAGGCGCAAGGCGATGTCGGCGTCGCGACGGCTGAGGTTGGCAAAGTCGTTGGAGGTACTGAGTTCGATCGTCAGCGCCGGATAGTTCGGCATGAACCGCGCCAGCGCCGGCAATAGCAAACCTTGCAGGACCGAATCGGTGCAGGTCAGGCGCACGGTGCCGCTGATCACTTCGCCGCCCTGCTCCACGCCGATACGCGCCGCCTCCAAGGCCTGTTCGGCCCGTTCCGCCTGTTCGGCCAGCGCTTGCGCCAGTGTCGTGGGCAGGTAGCCGGCGCGGCTTTTTTCGAACAGTTGCCGGCCCAGCGCGCCTTCCAGTCGGCGCACGGCGCGAAACACCGTCGACACGTCCACCTTCATCAACGCCGAAGCCCGGGCCAGAGAGCCGCCGCGCACCAGCGCGAGAATCAGGGCCAGGTCCGAATAGTCCAATCGATAGTGCGCAGGTGCATTGATCACTTGGGAAAACGCCAATGTTGAGTGCGTGAACGCCAATCTATAGTGGGCCAGAGCAATCAACAAGCGCCGAGGCCTCACATGGAAAACCACGTCATCCGCATCGCCCTGGTCGGCGACTACGATCCACAAGTCACTGCCCACCAGGCCATCCCCGTGGCCCTGGGTCTGGCCGCCGAACACAGTGGATGGGACGTTCAGGGACACTGGCTGGCCACCGACAGCCTGCATGCCGACACGCCACTCGACGGGTTCGACGGATTCTGGTGCGTACCGGCCAGCCCCTATCGCAGCATGGACGGCGCGTTGCGCGCGATTCGCTTTGCCCGCGAACGACAGCGCCCTTTCCTCGGTACCTGCGGCGGTTTTCAGCATGCGGTGCTGGAATATGCGCGCACTGTGCTCGGCTGGGCGGATGCCGAACACGCAGAGGTTTCACCGGATACCACCCGGGCCTTGTTGACGCCACTGGCCTGTTCGCTGGTGGAGGCCATCGATAGCATTCATCTGGTTGATGGTTCGTTGATCGCCAAGGCGTACGAAACATCTGAAATTCGCGAAGGCTATCGCTGCCGCTACGGGGTGAATCCCGAGTTCGAGCAGGCGTTGCTCCAGTACGACCTGCACCGTGTCGGCGAGGATTCGGCGCAGGGCTTGCGGGCGGTCGAGCTCAATGGGCACCCGTTTTACGTCGCCACCCTGTTTCAGCCGGAGCGCGCGGCCCTCAAGGGCAACCTGCCGCCACTGGTACGCGCACTGATTGCCGCATGCGTGGAGCAACGCTCATGATCGCCTCGACCCCACCGGCACCGTACTACGCGGTGATCTTCACCTCGCTGCGCACTGAGGGTGACCAAGGCTACGCCGAAGCCGCCGCACGCATGGTGGAACTGGCGCGCGAACAGCCGGGGTTTCTCGGCGTGGAGTCGGCGCGGGGCGATGACGGGTTGGGGATTACCGTGTCGTACTGGGCCAGCGAGGCGGCGATTGTGGCGTGGAAACAGCATCCCGAACATGCCGCGATTCGTGAACGCGGGCGCTCGACCTGGTATGCGCGGTGTCATACACGGGTGTGTCGGGTGGAGCGCGATTATGGGTTCAGTCAGTAAATGATGTGTTGTTCTTGAGGTCGTCATCGCGAGCAGGCTCGCTCCCACAGGTGGCAGTGCTTTCTGTGGGAGCGAGCCTGCTCGCGATGAGGCCGGCACAGTCAACACAAAACCATCATCCCGACACCAAACGCCGCACCGCCGAAATCTCCGGCACATCCCGTCGATTCATGTACACCCGCAACGGTTCGGTGATGTTGATCCGCGCATCGATGTTCTGATCCATCAGCAACTGGATCAATTCGCGCTTGAGGATCATGGTGCCCTCGGCTCCAGGACCCCAGACGAATTCGCTGGCCGCCATGATGCCGTCGTCGGCCACGTCCATTCCGAAGGAGTCCTCGCTGAAGCGGACGATGTAGTGGCCGGTCTTGCGGTTGAGGCCAACGAAGCCCTTGAGTTGGTCGGCAGCCTGGCAGATGAGCTGGGAAGTGATGCGCATGGTCCCCCCGTAATACGACCGATGATCGATGGTTTACACGCAGGGTTGGCGCTTCCCTCTGTCGGGGGAAGTTGCGGGGGCCAGCGTACTGTAAACAGGCGTGCAAAAACGCTGACGAGGGTCAATCTCGAGTGGGGTGTCTGGTTCGCGGGCAAGGCTCGCTCCTACGGGGTACGCGTATCTCTTGTAGGAGCGAGGCTTGCCCGCGAACCAGGCGCCGTGGTGTACCTGGCAGAATCGCGTGATCGTTCTTCGCCGGCAAGCCTGGCTCCTACAACGAACACCGCAGCACGGCAACACGGCAACACGGCCATGGTGATTTAAGGGTGGATTAAGTTGCCCCGACTAATCTGGTTGCACTTGAACAACTCGACCAAGGAAACCCGGATGAAAACCCTGACCGCCCTGTTCGCCATCGCCACCCTGACACTCACCGCAGGCCTGGCTCAGGCCAAGGATGTACCCGTCGACCAGATCCCTCAGTTGGTCAAGGATGGCAAGATCAAGCCGCTGGAGGAGCTGAACCAGATCGTGCTGAAGCTGCATCCCGGCGCCACCATTACCGACAGCGACCTGGACAAGCACTCCGAGATTTACGAGTACGAAGTCGAATTGCGCGACGCCAGCAACGTTGAATGGGACGTGGATTTGAATGCCGCCACCGGCGAAGTCCTGAAGAACAAAAAAGACCACTGATACACAGCACACAAAGCCGCACGACTGTAAGGTCGTGCGGCTTTGTGCGTTTGGACGATTGATCAGGCCGACGTGCTGACCAGCGACCCCGACGTGCTGCCGCCCTCATCCTGCAATGCCTGCAACAGCGATGCCGTGGCTGTCTGCAACGAGGCGGACGTCGCCGATATCTGCGATTGAGCCGCCGCCACATCGGCCGCTTTGGCGTCGGCGCTTTCCTGTTTGGACTGGGCCGCTTGCAATTGCTGTTGTTCTTCCTGCAACTGCTTTTGCAGCTCGGCGATCTGCTTGCGCAGTTCTTTCACCGCATCGGATTCGCTGCTGCTGGAACTGCTGTCACCCGAGGCCGGTGCGCCGCCGGAGGCTGCCTTGGTGCTGTCTGTCGATGCCGTCGCGGTAGCTGCCACGGCGGTGTCTTCGGTGCCCGAGGCGCTGGTCGAGGCGAGCGAAGTGCTCGACTGGGGCTGAGTGATGGAAACGGAGCTGATACTGATCATCGGGGTTATCCACTGTAGTTCGGCGTAACCCCATCATCGACACAGGCTGCGCGCATTTGAGATTGACTGTGTACCGACTCGGTAAGCGAGCCGGTACACAGCCCAATGCATCAGGCGCTCAGGCGTGCCGTCACTTCGTTCAACTCCCCTGACAAACCGTGCAGGTTATTGCTCGCCGCTTCAGTGCGCTGCACGTTGTCCAGGTTGGTACTGGCGATGCTGGTGATTTCGGTGAGGTTGCGCGAAATATCCTCGGCCACCGAGGTCTGCTCTTCGGCCGCCGTGGCGATCTGGCGGTTCATGTCGCGAATGGATTCCACGGCCAGGGTGATGCGTTCGAGCATGGCACCGGCCTCGGTCACTTGCCGAACGCTTTCTTCACTGCGCGACTGACCGCTTTCAATCGCCTGGGCCGCGTCCACCGCGCCGGTCTGCACCGTCTGGATGATCTGGTTGATCTCGATGATCGACGCCGCCGTGCGCTGCGCCAGGCTGCGCACTTCATCGGCGACCACGGCAAAACCGCGCCCGGCTTCACCGGCGCGGGCGGCCTCGATGGCGGCATTGAGCGCCAGCAGATTGGTCTGCTCGGCGATGCCGCGGATCACTTCCAGCACCTTGCCGATGCGGCCGCTGTCGGTTTCCAGCTGACGAATCACCGTGGCGGTGTTGGCGATTTCGCCGCGCATTTGCGTGATGGTGTGAATGGTGCCCTGCATGACTTTCTCGCCCTGCTGCGCCGATTGATCGGCATCGTCGGCGGCACGCGCCGCATCGGCAGCGTGGCGGGCGACTTCCTGGGCAGTGGCGGACATTTCGTTCATCGCCGTGGCGACCTGATCGGTGCGGTCGAACTGATCGCTGGTCCCCGAGGCCATCAGGGTCGCAATCGAATTCAACTCGCCGCTGGCGCTGTCCAGATCCGAGGCGCTGCGCTGCAGGCGATTGAAGGTTTCAGCGAGAAAATCGCGCAGGGTATTGGCAGCCATCGCCAGTTTGCCCAGCTCATCCTGACGGCCGCTGGCCACACGCTCGGCAAACTTGCCCTCGCTGAGCTGCGCCACATATTCAATCAGCTTGCGAATCGGCTCGACCAGGTTGCGGTTGACCAGCCACAGGCTCAACAGGCCGATCAACAACCCCGAGGCCAGCATCACGATGATCCCCAGCATCACCGTTTGCCCGGCACTGGCGCTGATCAACTTCGATTGCTCGACACCCTGCTTGCGCAACTCGCCGACCAGTTCGCTCATCTGGTCGCTGGTGGCGCGGTCCACGCCTTTGACCGCGGCGTCGCCCGCTGTCGGGTCGGCGCCCGCCGCCAGATAGGCATCGCGGCCTTTCTGGTAAGCGGCGCCCAGCTGACGATGCTCATCGCGCAGGCGCTCGATGCGGGCCTTGAGTGACGGCTCGATTCCCTGTTGACCGGCCAGCTCACCGAGGATGCCCTGCACATCACGCTGGCGGTCTTCGAACTGCTTCCAGTACTTGTCCAGATCCGCCGGCTGCTTGCCGCGCAGCAGGACGTTTTTCCACTCCTGCACCTGCACCTTGAATTGCAGGTTGGCTTCGTCGATCAACTGCGAGGTGTGCAGGGGGCCTTCGATCAGGTTGGCGTAGTTCTGCACGCCGCCGGAGAGAAAGTGAAAGCAGGCCAGGGCAATCAACAGCATCGCCAGCAGGCTGCCGCTCAACAAGGCGAGAATTTGCGCTCTCAAGGACTTTTGCAAAAACATCGGAAGGTACTCATGACAGGAATGAGGCACGCCCATCGAGGCGTGATTGGTGTCCGGACATCCCTGTCGTCAACGTTGGCTTGTGGCCAGCGGCGCGCAACTTAACCCATGCGTAATCGGCGTGCCAGAGCGGTTCTTGAGGAAAATCCGACCGCCGGTAGATGGCCATTTGCATTCATTTTTCTGTCACAAAAACATCATCCTTTCTTGCGAAGATGCGGCTCACGTGAACCTGTGAAACCTGCAACAGGCGTCTCCCCTTGCGAGCACTCATGAACCACAGCCTCGATCAAACTCATCGCGATACGGATCTGTTCGGCCTGCTCTACGGTTTCAGTTTTCGCCCCGGCGAGCGCGGACGAGAGATCGACTCGGCCATGGCGTTGCGGTGCCTGCAACAACCGCAGGACAGTGACGAATTCCTCTGGCTGCACCTCAACCTTGCCCATGCCGCGTGCGAGCGCTGGATGAAAAGCCATCTGGATTTGCCCGATGAGTTTTTCGAAGCCCTGCACGAAGGCTCGCGGTCGACCCGTATCGAACATGTCGATTCGGCGCTGCTGGCGGTGGTCAACGATGTGGTGTTCAACCTCAGCAGCATGGTGTCCTCGGATGTCTCGACGCTTTGGGTTTGCGTGCGCAGTAAGCTGATCATCAGCGCGCGCCTGCAACCGCTGCACTCGGTGGACAAGCTGCGTTCCTCGGTGAAGGCCGGCGAACGCTTTCGCTCGCCACTGGAATTGCTGGTGCACCTGCTGCGCGATCAGGGCGAGGTACTGACGCAGATCGTGCGCAAGACCAGCCTGAGCGTCGACCAGGTCGAAGACGAGTTACTGTCCTCGCGGCTGTCGACCAACCGGGCCGAACTGGGCGCCAACCGCCGAGTCCTGGTGCGCCTGCAACGCCTGCTGGCACTGGAGCCGGGATCCTTGCTGCGACTGCTCAACCGCCCGCCGCCCTGGTTGCAGAAAGAAGACGTCAAGGAGCTGCGCAAATCCACCGAGGAGTTCGCGCTGATCATCAACGACCTGACGGCACTGGGTGAACGGATCAAGTTGTTGCAGGAAGAAATCGCCGCCAACCTCAACGAGCAAAGCAACCGCACGCTGTTCACCCTGACCGTGGTCACGGTGCTGGCCTTGCCGATCAACATCATTGCCGGTTTTTTCGGCATGAACGTCGGCGGCGTACCGCTTGCCCAGGACCCGGAAGGTTTCTGGATCCTGGTGGCGCTGGTCGCGACCTTCACCCTGATTGCCGGACGCTGGGCGTTTCGCAAACGCCGTGATTACTGAAAACCACCCCCGTCCGTAGGAGCGAGGCTTGCCCGCGAAGGCGTCGGCACATTTAACATTGATGTGCCAGATAAGCCGCCTTCGCGGGCAAGCCTCGCTCCTACAAAAATGTGTGGGTGTTATTGCGATCGGCGGTAACGGAAAAAAACCAAAGGCTGATCCAGAGCAGTCTGCCTGTAATAATTAGCAACGATTATCACGAATACTCCTTCCCTCCACAGGAATGTCCGTGATGGCTACGCCCTCCTTTTCCACTGCCCAGGCGCCCGTCGGCAGTGGTCAACCGCAACTCGATAAAAAGCCCGGCCTGATTACTCTCGTGGTGTTTTTCGCGGTACTGGCCCTGGGGCTGTTGTTCACCGCCTACAGCCTGATGCACGACATGACCGAACTCGGCACGGTGGTGACCACCTGGACGCCATTCCTGTTGTTGGGTGTGGCGTTGCTGATTGCCCTGGGTTTCGAGTTCGTCAACGGTTTCCACGACACGGCCAACGCCGTGGCCACGGTGATCTACACCCACTCGCTGCCACCGAACTTCGCCGTGGTCTGGTCGGGGCTCTTCAACTTCCTGGGCGTGCTGCTGTCCAGCGGCGCGGTGGCCTTCGGCATCATCGCGTTGTTGCCGGTGGAGCTGATCCTGCAAGTGGGCTCATCCGCCGGTTTTGCCATGATCTTCGCCTTGCTGATCGCGGCGATCCTGTGGAACCTCGGCACCTGGTGGCTGGGCCTGCCCGCCTCCTCGTCCCACACCCTGATCGGTTCGATCATCGGCGTCGGCGTGGCCAACGCCTTGATGCACGGGCGCGACGGCACCAGCGGTGTGGACTGGGCGCAGGCGACCAAGGTCGGCTATGCATTGCTGCTCTCGCCGCTGGTCGGTTTCGGCTGTGCCGCGCTGTTGCTGCTGGCCCTGCGTGCCTTCGTGAAAAACCGCGAACTGTACAAGGAGCCGAAGGGCAACACGCCGCCGCCCTGGTGGATTCGCGGCATGTTGATCCTGACCTGCACCGGCGTGTCCTTCGCCCATGGCTCCAACGACGGTCAGAAAGGCATGGGCCTGATCATGCTGATCCTGGTCGGCACCCTGCCGATGGCATATGCCTTGAACCGCACCATGCCTGCCGACCAGGCGCTGCAGTTCGCGGCGGTGGCGCAAGTGACTCAACAAGCGCTGGTCAAAAGCGCTCCGCTACCGGCCCCTGCCGATCCGCGCCCGGTGCTGTCCGAATACGTACGCAGCAAGGAAGCCACACCGCAACTGGTGCCTGCGCTGGCCGCGCTGACCGGCAGCATCGGCACCCAGGTCCAGAGTTATGGTTCGCTGTCCAAAGTCCCGGCCGAAGCGGTGGGCAACGTGCGTAACGACATGTACCTGACCAGCGAAACCATTCGCCTGATGGACAAGAACAAGGTGGGCAACTTCGACGCCGACACCAGTCAGAAGCTGCAACTGTTCAAGCAGCAGATCGACAGCTCCACGCGCTTCATTCCGCTGTGGGTGAAGATCGCGGTGGCCATCGCCCTGGGCCTGGGCACCATGGTCGGCTGGAAGCGCATTGTGGTGACGGTCGGCGAAAAGATCGGCAAGACCCACCTGACCTACGCCCAGGGCGCTTCGGCGGAGACCGTGGCCATGCTCACCATCGGTGCCGCCGACATGTTCGGTTTGCCGGTGTCGACCACCCACGTACTGTCCTCGGGCGTGGCCGGGACCATGGTCGCCAACGGCGGTGGTTTGCAGATGAAGACCATCCGCAACCTGCTGATGGCCTGGGTGTTGACCTTGCCGGCGGCGATTGTGCTGTCGGGCAGCTTGTACTGGTTGTTCACGCAGTTGTTCTGAATCAAGTAGCGAACCCAGGGTCGCAGCCCGGCTTCGAAGTACAGGATCCCGGCGGGTTTTCCCGCCGGGATTTTTTTCGTCCAGCGGCACGGCATTTGCTCACAAACCCGAGAGCATGCGTTTTATTGACGCGCCGCACGTCCAGCAGCACTTCAGTTTGCTAACGTCTGGCCGACTCTTAAAAGACTCGATGTATTCAGGAGTGGAACCGTGAATCTGTACATCAATCAGCTGCAACAAAAAGCTGACTTCAAAGAAGCCATCTACGCCGGCGACATTTTCCTGAACACCCAACTGCGCGCCGCCAAAGAGCTGTGCACATTTGCCCAGGAAAGCATCACCGCCGCCTTCGACGGCGAAACCAATCACCAGGCGCTGCACACGCTGATGCCGGTGGAAGAATTCGTGGTACTGGTGACGCGCCTCAAGGGCCAGTTCACCAATAGTCAACGTGTGAAGGATTTGATCCTGTCGTTTATCGACGAGATCGGCGTCGACCCGCGCGAGTACATTTTCGACGTGCCACGCATTCGCGTCGTGCCCAACTATGACTACCTGCACGCCGGTGTCAGCTATGCCTACAAGCCGCATCGCGACACCTGGTACGGCAGCGTCGATTGCCAGATCAACACCTGGATGCCGGTGCATACCATCAGCCCCGACCAGACCATGATGATCAACGCCGCGTACTTCGATGTGCCGGTGAAGAACACCTCCAGCCAATGGAGCCTCAACGACTGGATCAACAATCAGCGCCACCGTGCCAAGGACAACCTCAAGGAGGAAGTTCGCGTGCACCCGGTGCCGCTGGAAGAGATCAACTCGGCGTCTGAAGTGCGCATCGCCGGCAACACCGGTGAGATGCTGATTTTCTCCGGCTCGCACTTGCATGGCACTGTCGCCAACCACACCAATAACACCCGCTTCAGCGTGGACTTCCGCCTGATGCACCTCGATGACCTCAAGCACAACCGTGGCGCGATCAACGTCGACAGCGCCTGCCCGGACGTCGGCGCAGGCTTCAAAGACTATTTCCACGCCCATGACTTTTCGAACTTCCAAGGAATCGCCCAATGACCAAGCGTCGCATCACGCCCGCCGAGGCCCAGTACAACGAAACCCGTAGCGGCGTCCTGAAACGGGTCGATGCCGAGTACGTCGCCGACGCACCGTTCGTCTTCGCCAACCGCATCGGCGTGACCGCCGCGCTGTCGCGCATGGAGTTGTTCAAGAAGGTTGCCGAAGTTCCGGGCGCCATCATTGAATGCGGCGTGTACAAGGGCAACTCGCTGATGCTGTACATGCACTTGTCGATGATTCTCGAGCCCTACGCGATCAACCGTTCGATCGTCGGTTTCGACACCTTCGAAGGCTTCCAGAGCATCGACAAGAAAGAAGACCCGTCGGACGTCAACGAGACCATGTTCTCCGACACCGATCAGTCGCTGATCCAGGACATGATCGACGCCAACGACCTGCTGCGTCCGGTCAACCGCATCCCGCGTTGCGAGCTGGTCAAGGGCGACATCGTCAAGACCGTACCGGAGTGGGTCAAGACCCGTCCTGACCTGGTCGTGGCCATGCTGATCCTCGACACCGACCTGTACGAGTCGACCAAAGTCGCGCTGGAAACCTTCCTGCCGTACATGCCAAAAGGCGCAATCGTGGTGCTGGACGAAGTCGCCTACCGCAACTTCCCGGGCGAGACCAAGGCCCTGCGTGAAGTGCTGGACCTGAACAAAATCGAACTCAAGCGTTTGCCGTTTGATTCGTGCGTGGGCTACTTCCACGTTTAACAACAGTCCCCGTAGGAGCGAGGCTCGCCCGCGAAGACGTCAGCACATTCAGCATCAATGTGTCAGACAAACCGCCTTCGCGGGCAAGCCTCGCTCCTACGAGTCATACGCTCTGGAAGATGAAACGCTCGCGCACCACGTCGTACGTCCAGTGATAGATGTAGGTGTATGGCAGGAAAAACAGCAGCACGCCGATATCCATCAAAAATGCCTGCCACAGGCTGATGCTCAGCCACCAGGCGATCAGCGGCACACCCAGGGCGACCAGCCCGCCTTCGAACAGCAACGCATGCACCACGCGAACCCAAGGGGTATGCGCGATGGCGAAGCGTTTTAGCTCCCGATCGAAAAAGCCGTTGAACACCACGTTCCAGGCCAGCGCCAGGGCCGCGAGGACCAGGGTGACCACGCCCATGTCCAGCAACGGTTTGCCCATGATCCAGGCCAGCAACGGGGTACAGATCAGGATGGCCAGCAGCTCGAAACCAATGGCCTGGAAAATGCGTTCGGTAATGGATTTGTTGGCGCTCATGGCCTGACTCCTTGAGTGACAGTGGTTGCCATGGTCCGCTATCGCTCCGATACTTCATAACCAATAACCATCGATCAAGGCGATAGTTCATGGCCTCTCATGAAGTCCTGCTGGCCTTTGTCCAGGCCGCGACACAAGGTTCGTTTTCCGCTGCTGCGCGCAAACTGGGGCGCAGCCAGTCGACCATCAGTGCGGCGGTGGCCAGCCTGGAAATCGATCTGAACCTTGAACTGTTCGACCGCCGCAGCCGTAAACCCACGCTGACACCGGCCGGGCATGTGATGCTGCAACGGGCCGAAGACATCCTGGCGGCCACCAGTCGCCTGGAGATGACCGCCAGCCAACTGTCCCAGGGGGTCGAGGCGAAACTGACCGTGGCCCTTTCCGATACGTACCAGTCCGACCGCTTCGAAGCCTCGCTCAGTGCCTTCGAGCAGCGCTATCCGGACCTTGAACTCGAATGCCTGATCGCCGAATGCGATGACCTGGTCAACCTGGTGCAAAGCGGCCGGGCCCAGCTGGCTTTTGCAGAGATGCAGGACAGCTATCCGCCGGACCTGGTCAATTCAACGGTGGATGAACGCACGGAAATCGCCCTGTTCGTGTCCCCAGGGCACCCCCTGGCCACCCTTGAACACATCGATCAGGACGTATTGCAACAGCACCGCGAACTGCGCCTGGCAACCATCGTCAATCCTTATGAAAGCCGCGCCCGGGGCCGCGTCTGGTCGGCCCCCAGTTACCTGATGCTGCTGGAAATGGCCCAGGGCGGTTTCGGTTGGGCGCCATTGCCGCGCTGGCTGGTGGCGCGTTTCGGTCCCGGCACCTTGCAGGAGCTGCAAGTGCGCGGCTGGCCGAAAACGGTGTCGGTGGATGCGCTGTGGTCGCGGCTCAATCCGCCGGGGCCGGCGGGGAGCTGGTTGTTGGCCAAGATGCTGGAATAGTGGTGGGATTGTTCGCGGGCAAGCCTCGCTCCTACAGGTAACGTGCAAACCCTGTGGGAGCGAGCCTGCTCGCGATGGGGCCAGTAAAGGCAACCAAGAAATCTGATCACTCCACTTCAATCTGAATCGGCCGATTCGTCCGGAAGTACTCATGCAACCCGCGCAACGCCGGCAACTCCAGTGCCTGCGCGGCGTAGCACAAGCCGACCCGACGTGTCGGCGTCGGCAGGTGCATGGCGCGGGTCGCCACCCGTGCATGGCCTGCGACCAGCGACTGCGGCAACACCGCCACACCGATCCCCGCCGCGACCATTTGCAATGCCTGCTTCAATGAGCCGGCATGCCCGGCGACCGAGTCCGGCGAGCTTCCGTACAAGGCCATCAAGCGTTGGTGCGAAGGATGTTGCGCGCAGGTGATCCAGTCACTGACCGGCACCCAGGGTTGCGCGCTTGTGCTGCCGGCCATGGGGTGGTCGACAGGCAGCGCCATGACGTATGACTCCTCCCACAGCGGCAGGAACAGTTCGTCCTCGCAGCACAGCTCCTCCACCGCCAGGCGACCGTCGCCCTGACAGCCCTCTGCAAGGGTCAGCAGCAGGTGCGGCAACGCCAGACGCGCCATGCGCAAAAAAGCTTCGATATGGCTGTCGGCGATATCGCCTTCGATACCCAACGTCAGCGTTGTTCGGTTTTCCTCAACGCGGAACATCCGGCCCAGGGCCTGTGCATCCGCGACCATGCGCCGTGCCTGCGGATACAACACGCGCGCTTGTTCGCTGACCTCGACACCCCGGGGCTGACGTACGAACAGGGTGGCGCCCAATTCTTCTTCGAGCTGCCTGATCGTCACCGACAAGGTCGGCTGGCTGATGAACAACCGTTGCGCCGCCAGGGTGATGTTGCGCTCCTCGAACACCGCAAGAAAGGCTTTGAGGTGACGAATATCCATAGACAGTTCCGATAGCAGACAGAGGAATAAGGCATTTTTCAGGCATCAACGCGCTCAATATACTGCGGAACACACCAAGCCATTTGTTTTTCTTATTTCAGGAGTCCACCCATGGGCAAGCCATTGATCATCATCACCGGGGCCAGTTCGGGCATTGGCGAAGCGGCCGCCCGCCTGTTGAGCGCCGCCGGTCACCCGTTGCTGTTGCTGGCACGACGCGTCGAGCGACTTGAAGCCCTGGCGCTGCCCAATAGCCTGAGCCGCCAAGTCGACATCACCGACCGTGCCGCTTTGCTCGCCGCCGTTGCCGAGGCCGAAGCGCAATTCGGCCCGGCCGATGCCTTGATCAACAACGCCGGGGTGATGCTGTTGGGCGAGATGAGCAAGCAGGATCCCGAGCAGTGGGACCGTATGCTCGACGTCAACGTCAAAGGTTTGCTCAACGGTGTGCATGCGGTGGTGGCCGGGATGGTGGAGCGCAAGCACGGCACGATCATCAATGTCAGTTCGGTGGCCGGGCGCAAGGCTTTCCCCAATCATGTGGCCTACGTCGGCACCAAGTTCGCCGTGCACGGCCTCTCGGAGAACCTGCGCGAAGAACTGTCACCGCACAATGTGCGCGTGATCACCATTGCCCCCGGAGCTGTGGAAACCGAATTGCTGAGCGACACCACCGACGAGGCGATCAAAACCGGCTATCAAGCCTGGAAACAGGACATGGGCGGAACAGTACTGAGTGCCGAGGACGTGGCATCGGCAATCGCCTATGCCTATCAGCAACCGCAGCATGTGTGCATTCGCGAGATCGTGCTGGCGGCTACCCGGCAGCAGGCTTGATAGAAAAGGTCCTGCGGACCTTATCGCGAGCAGGCTCGCTCCCACAGGGATAGCGCCGTACCGGTGGGAGCGAGCCTGCTCGCGATGAGGCCAGCACATTCAACATAGATGGAGGCTGACACTGCACCTTCGCGGGCAAGTCGGATCGCCGCACCGCTCGCTCCTACAGCGAAGAGGCCCGTGAGAACACCTCACCCCAAAGCCTTGATTCGGCCCTCGATAAACCGCCGCTCCGGCTCTTGCCGGGTCAGCTCAAGCGCCCGCTCATACGCCTGGCGCGCCTCGTCCACGCGTCCCAACTGCCGGCAAAACTCGGCCCGTGCCGAATGTGCCAGGTGGTAATCGTGCAACTCGCCGCGCGCCAGGATCGCATCGACCCGCGTCAGTCCCGCCAGTGGTCCGTCACGTTTCGATAACGCTGCCGCCAGGTTCAGCTCGATCACCGGCGATGGCACGGCGCGCAGCAACACGTCGTACAGCCCGACGATTTGCACCCAATCGGTTTCATCCACCGACGGCGCCTCGGCATGCACGGCCGCAATCGCCGCTTGCAGGCAGTACGGGCCGAAGCGCTGAGTGCCCAGCGCCCGCTCCACCAGCGCACAGCCTTCGTCGATCAGTTCGCGATTCCACGACGATCGATCCTGCTCGTCCAGCAAGATCAGCTCACCGTTTGCACGGGTCCTGGCGGTGCGCCGCGACTCGTGCAACAGCATCAACGCCAGCAGCCCCATGACCTCGGGTTCCGGCAACAACTCCATCAGCAACCGGCCCAGGCGAATCGCTTCGCGGGTCAGGTCTTCGCGGGTCACTTGCGCACCGACAGAGGCCGAATAGCCTTCGTTGAACACCAGGTAAATCACCCGCAGCACGCTGTCGAGGCGCTCGGGCAATTCGGCCAGGGAGGGCACCTGGTAGGGAATTTTCGCATCGCGGATTTTCGCCTTGGCGCGCACGATGCGCTGGGCGATGGTGGCCGGTGCCGAGAGAAAGGCCCGGGCGATTTCTTCCGTGGTCAGGTCGCAGACTTCGCGCAGGGTCAAGGGCACCTGCGCATCCGCCGCCAATGCCGGGTGACAACAGGTGAAGATCAGGCGCAGGCGATCGTCTTCCACGTCTTCGGCGCTCCAGTCGGCTTGCTCAAGCGCCTCCAGTTGCGCGATCAACAGCGGTCGTGAAGCGGCGAAGCGGGCGCGCCGCCGCAACACATCGATCGCCTTGAAACGCCCGGTGGACACCAGCCAGGCCCGCGGATTGTCCGGCACGCCGTCCAGTTGCCAGCGTTGGACGGCGACAAAAAACGCCTCATGCAAGGCTTCTTCGGCGAGATCGAAGTCGCCGAGCAGGCGGATCAGTGTCGCCAGGATCCGGCGCGACTCCTGGCGATAGACCTGCTCGACTTGCGCCTTGATCGACACTGGCACCTCAAGGATTCAGCTGACGAACAGGGCGCACTTCGACACACCCGACCCGGGCTGCCGGAATGTCGCCGGCGACCTGGATGGCTTCGTTCAGATCCTTGGCATCGATCAGGTAGAAGCCGGCCAACTGCTCCTTGGTTTCGGCGAACGGGCCATCGGTGATCGACAGCTTGCCGTTGCGCATGCGCACCGTGGTGGCGGTCTGCACCGACTCCAGTGCTTCGGCGGCAACCATCCGGCCACTGCCCTGGACCGACTCGGCATACGCCATGCACTCCGCATCCTCCGGGCTTTCGGGCAGCGAATGCAGCAGGCGCTCATCGCTGTAGACCAGGCATAAGTACTTCATCACGCTCTCCTTTTCGAACCATCATCTAGGGCTGCTGATCGGATCGCCGATCAACAAACCGTCGATCAGGGTTTGAGATCGAACAGGGTTGCACCGCTGGTCATGTCGAACGGTGCCGACCAGTGCTCGTGAGCGATCAGCCACTGCCCGCCCACCTGCCTGTAGCAGGCGCTGACGCGCATCCAGCAGGCCTGGGTTTCACCCTTCTCGTTGGTACCGCCGCAATGGGCCAGCCAGTGGGCGAAGGCGATTTCCTGGGACGTTTCGATGGTCAATTCGTGGAACTCGAAAATGTGCGGGCCGGGGCACATTTTCATGCATTCCTCCCAGTGCGCGCGGTACGCCGCCTTGCCTTTGAATTGCAGCGCCTTGACCGCGTCGAAGGAAACGACGTCATCGGCATACAGCGCCATGACGTCGTCCACGTTCTTGGCCATGACGGCCTGACGATAGTTCTGGATCAGGTTGTGGATCTGTTCTTGCGAGCTCATGGTGGTTCTCCGTGTTTTCGTTGTGAAGACACCCCTAGTCGTGTGGCGATCCGCTGAATCGACAGGTGAACCAAAAATAATCCGGATACTCAGCCCTGAAGGTCCAGCACCATCTCATGCCACGCCATGCCGCCATGGTCGGACGCCGACGGCTTGATGTAGGCAAAGCCGAATCCTGCGTATAGCGGAATGTGCCGCTCTTTGCACATCAGATGGATCGTCGCCTTGCCCATGCCGCGCATACGCTCGATGAATTCACTCATCAGGCGCTTGGCCAGGCCCTGCCCCTGAAAATCCGGATGCACCACCACGGACATGATCACCACGTGCGGGCCGTCCGGATCGTGGCCGATCAGCTCCTTAAACGCTTCGTCCGACATTTCCACCTGAAATGCCGCGCCGGAATTGATGAACCCGGCGACCACGCCCTCCACTTCGGCGACGATGAATCCCGCCGGCCAGGTGGCGATGCGGGTGGCGATTTTTTCCCGGGTCGCGGCTTCGTCGCCTTCGTAGGCGAGGGTCTCGATGGCGTAGCAGCGGTCCAGATCGGCAGGTGTGACGTTACGGATGACGGTGTTCATGGCAGCTCGAAATCGGCGAGGGAAAGGCCGGGAATCATAAATCAGCCACTGCGCCACATCGAGAGACGAATCCTGCGATTCGCCTCTCGTCGGGCTTGTCAGTCCTTGATCGGCAGCCAGATCTCCAGTCTGCAAAAGCGCGGGTCCGGGTTGAAGTCTTTGCCATAGCGCTCGAACTCCGGGGCATTGATGGGTTCATGCCCGGATTGCGGCAGCAAGATGTCGAAGATCCGGTGAAAGGTCTGCGGCAGTGACTGCAGCGAGCCCTTGTGCTCGAACACGGCGTATTTCTGCGGCTGCACTTCTACCCAGCGGTATTGCTCCGGCAAATCATCCAGTTTGCTGATCTCGACACCGGCGATGTAATCGAAGCCGCCCTTGCCGTCGAAATTGCAGCACACACCGTAGGTGTATTCGCCTTTTTGCCCCGGTACCTTGCCGATGTGCGGTTGGAATTTTTCCCAGAGATCGGGAATACCTGATACCGATTGCCGGGTAAATCGTCCGCCAAGCCCTGCGATCAGCAGGAAGTGTTCCTTTTCAATGCGTGGTCCCGTCACTTCGGCGCGTGTTGGCTCATCCATGGCTCGACTCCTGGAAGGAAAAAGTGGGTTCGGCTGGGAGTATAGAGGCCAAACCCGATTCGCCCAGTTACAGCGCGTGCAACTGCTCGACGGCAGCGGCACCGACAAACTCGTTATAGCCAGATAGGATCACGTACACCGCGAAATAGCAGAAGATCGCCGCCGATGCCATGTAGGAGTAGCGCAACAGCTTGTCACCGAGCAACTTGCCGCCATGGCTCGCCGCAAAGCACAGGCCGGCCGACCACAGCAGCCCGGCACAAAGGAAACCGCCGAGGAACAGCGCCGAACTGAGTGGCCCACCGCCACCTGAGCGGGCAATCAGGGTGCCGCCAACCGCGGCGAACCACAGAATCGCACTGGGCGACGACATGGCCAGGAAAATCCCGCGGAAAAACTCCTTGCGATGGGAGTTGTGGCCGACTTCGGCCGTCTCGGCCAGGAGTGCTTCGTGGTGGATGGCCGAATGGATCATCTTCGCCGCGAAATACACCAGCAGCGCCGAACCGCCGATCCACAGGACCCAGCGCACGGTTTCGTATTGCAGCAGAACGGTCATGCCCGCCAGCGCCAGCACGGCATAGATCAGATCGCCGACGCAGGTGCCCAAGCCCAGGGCGAAGCCCTGGAAATAGCCGCGTTGCATCGCCAGCGTAATCATCGCGATGTTGGCCACGCCGATATCCAGGCACAGCGAGAGGCTCAGCAAGAAGCCGCTGGTAAATTCCATCGAACCCTATCCTTCGGAAAAATTTGTTTACATCGAGGCTGGACAGTCTGCCACAGCTGCCCGTACATTCCGCCACAGGTCACCGCAGTGACCAGCGTCGCTCGGACGGTTCCGGGCGCTTACGTTATCCGAGGCAACAATGGCCGAACAAGGTTCGCCGCGCCGCTTTGCGCGCATAGATCGACTCCCCCCGTACGTTTTCAACATCACCGCCGAGCTGAAGATGGCCGCC
>NZ_JBNNVQ010000066.1:0-32952 GCF_050280625.1 Pseudomonas sp. NPDC089569 | reverse complement strand
CCCATTTCGCCGGATCGTTGCCATACATGCCATCGAGGTAAGGGGCAAACAGGTTGTCGTCGCGCAAGGCGGTTTCGCCGTTTTGTTTTCCACTGGAGAATCCCGATGGCGCTAGAACGCTCCGACGTGGAAAAAATCGCACAACTGGCCTGCCTTGGCCTCAATGATGCCGATCTTCCACACATCACTTCGGCCCTGAACAGCATTCTCGGACTAGTCGACGAAATGCAGGCGGTCGATACCGACGGTATCGAACCGCTCGCCCACCCACTGGAAGCCAGCCAGCGCCTGCGTGCAGACGTCGTGACCGAGACCAATAACCGCGAGGCTTACCAGTCCATCGCACCAGCGGTCGAAAACGGCCTGTATCTGGTTCCGAAAGTCATCGACTAAAGGGAAAGTGCCTGCAATGCATCAATTGACTCTGGCCGAGATCGCCCGCGGACTCGCCGACAAGAAATTCTCTTCCGAAGAGCTGACCAAGACCCTGCTGGCGCGTATTACCCAGCTCGATCCGCAGCTCAACAGCTTCATCAGCCTCACCGAGGACCTGGCGCTCGAGCAGGCGAAAGCCGCCGACGCACGCCGTGCCAAGGGTGAGAATGGCGCCCTGCTCGGCGCGCCGATTGCCCACAAGGACCTGTTCTGCACCCAGGGCATCCGCACCAGCTGCGGCTCCAGGATGCTCGACAACTTCAAGGCGCCCTACGACGCCACTGTCGTCGCCAAACTGGCCGCTGCCGGGGCCGTGACCCTGGGCAAGACCAACATGGACGAATTCGCCATGGGTTCGGCCAACGAGTCGAGCTACTACGGCGCTGTGAAAAACCCGTGGAACCTGGAACACGTTCCGGGCGGCTCGTCCGGCGGTTCGGCGGCGGCGGTTGCCGCTCGTCTGTTGCCGGCGGCCACCGGCACCGACACCGGCGGCTCGATCCGACAGCCGGCGGCCCTGACCAACCTCACCGGCCTGAAACCGACGTACGGTCGCGTTTCGCGCTGGGGCATGATTGCCTACGCGTCCAGCCTCGACCAGGGCGGCCCGTTGGCGCGCACCGCCGAAGACTGCGCGATCTTGTTGCAAGGCATGGCCGGCTTCGACCCGAACGACTCCACCAGCATCGACGAACCGGTGCCGGACTACAGCGCCGGCCTCAACGGCTCGCTGCAAGGCCTGCGCATCGGCGTGCCGAAGGAGTACTTCAGCGCCGGTCTCGACCCGCGCATCGCCGAATTGATCCACAACAGCGTCAAGTCGCTGGAAAAGCTCGGTGCCATCATCAAGGAAATCAGCTTGCCGAACATGCAGCACGCCATTCCGGCGTACTACGTGATCGCCCCGGCAGAAGCCTCCTCCAACCTGTCGCGCTTCGACGGCGTACGCTTCGGCTACCGTTGCGAAAACCCGGTCAACCTGAGCGACCTGTACAAACGCTCCCGTGGCGAAGGCTTCGGGCCGGAAGTGCAGCGCCGGATCATGGTCGGTGCCTACGCACTTTCCGCCGGTTACTACGATGCCTACTACCTGAAGGCACAGAAGATTCGTCGCCTGATCAAGAACGACTTCATGGCGGCCTTCAACGAGGTCGACATCATCCTCGGCCCGACCACGCCGAACCCGGCGTGGAAGCTGGGCGCCAAGAACAGCGACCCGGTCGCTGCGTATCTGGAAGACGTCTACACCATCACCGCCAACCTCGCCGGGTTGCCGGGCCTGTCCATGCCCGCAGGCTTCGTCGACGGCCTGCCGGTCGGTGTGCAGTTGCTCGCCCCGTATTTCCAGGAAGGTCGCCTGTTGAACGTTGCCCACCAGTATCAGTTGAACACTGACTGGCACACCCGCACCCCAACCGGCTTCTGAGGAGACACACATGCAATGGGAAGTCGTGATCGGGCTGGAGATTCACACCCAGCTCACCACCCGGTCGAAAATCTTTTCCGGTAGTTCCACCCAGTTCGGCTCCGAGCCGAACACCCAGGCCAGCCTGAGCGACCTGGGCATGCCCGGCGTATTGCCGGTGCTGAACCAGGAAGCGGTGCGCATGGCGGTGATGTTCGGTCTGGCGATTGACGCCGAAATCGGACAGCACAACGTATTCGCCCGTAAAAACTATTTCTATCCGGACCTGCCCAAGGGCTACCAGATCAGCCAGATGGAACTGCCGATCGTCGGCAAGGGCCACCTGGACATCGCCCTCGAAGATGGCACGGTCAAGCGTGTCGGGATCACCCGTGCGCACCTGGAAGAAGACGCCGGCAAGAGCCTGCACGAAGAGTTCAGCGGTGCCAGCGGCATCGACCTGAACCGTGCCGGCACACCGCTGCTGGAAATCGTGTCCGAACCGGACATGCGCAGCGCCAAGGAAGCCGTTGCCTACGTCAAGGCAATCCATGCACTGGTGCGTTACCTGGGGATTTGCGACGGCAACATGGCCGAAGGCTCGCTGCGTTGCGACTGCAACGTGTCGGTACGCCCGAAAGGCCAGGTCGAGTTCGGCACCCGCTGCGAAATCAAGAACGTCAACTCCTTCCGCTTCATCGAGAAGGCGATCAACAGCGAAATCCAGCGCCAGATCGATCTGATCGAAGACGGCGGCAAGGTGGTCCAGCAGACCCGCCTATACGATCCGAACAAGGACGAAACCCGTCCGATGCGCAGCAAGGAGGAGGCCAACGACTACCGTTACTTCCCCGATCCGGACCTGCTGCCGGTCGTGATCGAAAACTCGTTCCTGGGCGAAGTGCGCGCAACCCTGCCGGAATTGCCACCACAGAAGCGCGAGCGCTTCCAGGCGCAGTTCGGACTGTCGGCGTACGACGCCAACGTACTGGCCACCAGCCGTGAGCAAGCCGATTATTTCGAACAGGTCGCGAGCATCAGCGGCGATGCCAAGCTGGCGGCGAACTGGGTGATGGTCGAGTTGGGCAGCCTGCTCAACAAGCAAAGCCTGGACATCGAACAGTCGCCGGTTTCAGCCGAGCAACTGGGCGACATGCTGCTGCGCATCAAGGACAACACCATCTCCGGCAAGATCGCCAAGGTGGTGTTCGAAGCGATGGCCAACGGCGAAGGCAGCGCCGACGAAATCATCGAAAAGCGCGGCCTCAAACAAGTGACCGACACCGGTGCAATCTCTGCGGTGCTGGACGAAATGCTGGCGGCCAACGCCGAGCAGGTCGAACAATACCGTGCGGCTGACGAAGCCAAGCGCGGCAAGATGTTCGGTTTCTTCGTCGGTCAGGCCATGAAAGCCTCCAAAGGCAAGGCCAACCCGCAACAGGTCAACGAACTGCTCAAAAGCAAGCTCGAAAGCTGATGGAAATGGAGCCAGCGCTAAAATCTGGCTCCTTTCCCTGTGGGAGCGAGCCTGCTCGCGATAGCGGTCCGGCACTCAACACCATGTTGACTGTCAGAAAGCAATCGCGAGCAGGCTCGCTCCCACATTTTGTTTCGGGATACTTTTAAATGACGCGTCTACTTGGACTTTGCGCCCTGCTCTCGCTGCTTGCCGGTTGCGCCAGCACCGACACCATCGACCCGCACGGCTACGACAAAACCGGCGTGGCGTCCTATTACGGCGCCAAACACCAGGGCAAACGCACGGCCAGCGGCGAGCGTTTCGACAAGAATTCCCTGACCGCCGCCCACCGCCAGCTGCCTTTCGGCACACGGGTGAAGGTCACCAACCTGAATAACGACAGATCCTGTGTGGTGCGTATCAACGATCGTGGCCCGCATACCCGCGGCCGCCTGATCGACCTGTCCCATGAGGCCGCCGAACGCCTGGGCATGCTCAAGAGCGGCACCGCGCGGGTACGCGTGCAAGCCCTCGACGACTGACAGACGGAGCGCCGACCATTTTCGGACTGACCGATGTACCGCTGATCAGCGTGATCGAATTGCTCAGCGCATTGGTGCTGCTGATCGCTGGCGCCGAACTGATGGTACGTGCCGCCGTCCGACTGGCCGCACGCCTGCATGTGCGGCCGCTGATCATCGGCCTGACCATCGTCGCCCTGGGCAGCAGCGCCCCGCAAATGGCGGTCAGCGTACAAGCCACCCTGGCCCATAACGCCGACATTGCGGTGGGCAGCGTGATCGGCAGCAGCATTTTCAACATCCTCGTCACCCTCGGGTTGTCGGCGCTGATCATCCCGCTGCGGGTGTCGCGACAACTGGTGCGCCTGGATATTCCCCTGATGATCGGCGCCAGCCTGCTGGTATTCGTGCTGGCCTGGAACGAAGTACTGACCCGTACCGACGGTATGGTGCTGCTCGCTGCGTTTGGGCTGTACCTGGGATTGCTGTTCAGGCAGTCGCGCCATTCAACTCGTCCGGTCTCGAATCACGACCATGCCGGGCAAGCGCCGTGGTTCAGCAGCCTGTTGATGATCATCATCGGCCTGGCCATGCTGGTGTATGCCGGATATTTGCTGTTGGGTGCGGCCGTTGCCGTCGCCACGGATCTCGGATTGTCGGAACGGATCATCGGTTTGACCATCGTCGCTGTCGGCACCTCCCTGCCGGAACTGGCCACTTCATTGATCGCCGCCTTGCGCGGCGAACGGGAGATTGCCGTAGGCAACGTGATCGGCAGCAATCTATTCAACCTTTTAGGGGTACTGGGCTTCACCGCCCTGATTGCGCCGACGCCATTGTCGGTATCACCCAACGCCCTTGATTTCGACCTGCCGGTGATGCTGGGCGTCGCGGCGCTGTGCCTGCCGGTGTTCTATTCCGGCTACCGGGTCACCCGCGCCGAAGGCCTGCTGTTGCTGGGGTTGTATCTGGCCTATGGCCTGCATGTGGTGTCGTTTACCACTGGCATGCCGCTTGCGAGCAAGCTTGAACAATTGATGCTGTTTTTCGTCCTGCCAGCGCTGGTGACGTTTCTGCTGTTCACATCGTTGCGTGCCTGGCGTCGCCAACACCACAAGAAGGAATCGCCATGACCGAAAATAAAAAGACCGGCGTTGAAGTACGTCGCCAAGTAATGGGCGACGCCTTCGTCGACCGCGCGCTGGGCAACGCCACCGAGTTCACCCAACCGCTACAGGACTTCGTCAATGAACACGCCTGGGGCGGCGTGTGGAACCGCGAAGGCCTGCCGCTCAAAACCCGCAGCCTGATTACCCTCGCCGCGCTGACTGCACTCAAGTGCCCTCAAGAGTTGAAAGGCCATGTGCGCGGCGCGCTGAACAACGGCTGCACCGTCGAAGAAATTCGCGAGGCGCTGCTGCATTGTGCGGTGTATGCCGGCGTGCCGGCGGCGATCGATGCGTTTCGGGCGGCGCAGGAAGTGATCGATACGTACCAGAAGCCGGAGTAACACCCGATACCTTCTGCGTTGCAAAGATTGCTATCGCGAGCAGGCTCGCTCCCACATTTGAAATGCATTCTCCCTGTGGGAGCGAGCCTGCTCGCGATCAGGTCTGCAAAACACCGCAAATCCTGAAATCAGATCCACCCACCCCACTGCAACAGAAAGATCCCGATGTTGGTGGTGACCGCCGCCATCAGCGTGGTGATGACGATGATGGCCGCCGCCAGTTCGTGATTGCCATCGGCCGCCCGGGCCATGACGAAACTGGCCGCCGCCGTCGGGCTGCCGAAGTACAGAAACAGAATCCCCAATTCCGCCCCGCGAAAGCCCCAGAGCCACGCCCCCAGTGTCGCCAGTACCGGCAGGCCGAGCATCTTCACCAGGCTTGAACTGAGCGCCATCCGGCCGCTTTTGCGCAACGCCGCCAGGGACAGGGTGCCGCCAATGCAGATCAATGCCAGCGGCAAGGTGGTTTGCGCCAGGTACTGGCCGGAGGTTTCCAGCCAACCCGGCAAACCGATCCTGAAATACGCAAACGGCGTCGCCGCAATCACACTGATGATCAGCGGGTTACTCAGCACACTTTTGCAGATACTTAACGGATCGGACTTGATCACCGGGCTGTACACCGCCAGCACGATGGTCGACAGCGTGTTGTAGAACAGGATCACCAGCGCCGCGAGAATCGCCCCCAGGGAAATCCCGTAGTCGCCATACATGCTCGCCGCCAGCGCCAGGCCGATCACCCCGTTGTTGCCGCGAAAGGCCCCCTGGGTATAGATCCCGCGATCTTCACGCGGGCACCTGAAAATCGCCCAGCCCCAGGCGATGGCAAAGCACACCAGGGTCGCCAGGGAGAAGTAGATCAGCAGCGCCGGTTGCAGCGCGGCGTGCAGGTCGGCATGCAGGATGCCCAAAAACAGCAGCGCCGGCATGGTGACGTTGAACACCAGCGCCGACGCTGTGTGGATGAAGTTGTCGTTGATCCAGTCGATGCGTTTGAGCAACACCCCAAGAAACAGCATGGCGAACACCGGTGCGGTGATGTTCAGGGTTTCGAGGAAAATTGCCAGCATGCCGGGAGGAACCTTGGGTGAGCGTCGTTAGTGGGCTAATGATAAGCCACCGAAGACATCGGCGTCTGGTAGACCGCCTTCGCGGGCAGGCCTCGCGCCTACGGATCAGGTGATCGCCTGTAGGAGCGAGGCTTGCCCGCGAAGAACGATAACGCGGTCTCAGGTAATCGGCGCCGGGTTGAACAGGGTAATGTCGTTATGCAGTTTGTGCCGCTCTGCCCATGTCTGCTTTTTGCCGCTCGCCACATCCAGGTAGTAGTGGAACAGCTCCCAGCCGAGGTCTTCGATGCTGGCGCGTCCGGTGGCAATGCGTCCCGCATCGATGTCGATCAGGTCCGGCCAGCGTTGCGCCAGTTCTGTCCGGGTCGACACCTTCACCACGGGCGCCATGGCCAGGCCGTAAGGCGTGCCACGACCGGTGGTGAACACATGCAGGTTCATCCCTGCGGCCAACTGCAACGTGCCGCAGACAAAATCGCTCGCCGGGGTCGCACAGAAGATCAGGCCTTTTTCCTTGAAGCGTTCGCCAGGGCCCAGCACACCGCTGATCGCGCTGCTGCCGGATTTGACGATCGAGCCCAGGGACTTCTCGACAATGTTCGACAACCCGCCCTTCTTGTTGCCCGGCGTGGTATTGGCACTGCGGTCCGCTTCACCCTTGGCCAGGTAACGGTCGTACCAGTCCATCTCCCGTACCAGCTCCTGCGCGACTTGCTCAGTGCTGGCACGAGAGGTCAGCAGATAGATCGCGTCGCGCACTTCGGTCACTTCGGAGAACATCACAGTCGCTCCGGCGCGCAACAACAGGTCCGAGGCGTAGCCCAGCGCCGGGTTGGCGGTGATCCCGGAAAACGCATCGCTGCCGCCGCATTGCATGCCGAGAATCAGCTCGGATGCCGGTACGGTTTCCCGACGGCGCAGGTCGAGTTTCTTCAATCGGGTTTCGGCCAGCTCCATGATCTGCTCGATCATCTCGGTGAAACCGTGACTGGAATCCTGCAAGCGATACAACCACGGCTCGCTCAAATCCACCGAGGCGTCGTCCTCGTGCATCACCTGCCCGGCCTGCAACTTCTCGCACCCCAGGCTGATCACCAGCGCTTCGCCGCCCAGGTTGGGGTTGCGCGCCAGGTTGCGTACGGTGCGAATCGGAATGTAGGCATCGGTGGCCGTGATCGCCACGCCACAGCCGTAGCTGTGGGTCAGCGCCACCACATCATCGACGTGCGGGTACTTGGGCAAAAGCTCAGCCTTGATGCGCTTGACCGCGTGATCCAGCACGCCGGTCACGCATTGCACAGTCGTGGTGATCCCCAGAATGTTACGCGTGCCGACGGTACCGTCGGCATTGCGATAACCCTCGAAGGTATAGCCCAGCAGCGGTGCTTGCGCGGCCGGCACTTCGGTGGACAGCGGCAGGCTGTCCAGCGGTGGCGCGGTCGGCATGCGCAGTTGATCTTCCTTGACCCAACTGCCGCGCGGGATCGGCTGCAAGGCGTAGCCGATGGTCTGGCCGTAACGAATCACCTGGCCACCCTGCGGTATGTCCTCCAGGGTGATCTTGTGGCTTTGCGGTACGAAGTCCACGGTGACCAGGCCATCGGAAAACTCGGTCCCGGCCGGGACGCCCTGATCGTTGACCACGATCACCACATTGTCCCGCTCGTGCAGGCGGATGTAGCGCGGCGAGTCGGAATGTTCAATCAACTGCATGGCGCCGCTCCTCAGGAATGCGCTTGAGACAATTTGCCGGATGCTTCAGGACCGTTGACAGGCGGCTCCTTGAGCACCACGCGTTTAATCGGACCGACGATGACCAGGTAGCTGAACACTGCGACCAATGCGTTGCAACCGACAAACACCAGCGCCCATTTGAATGAACCGGTGGAGCTGATGATGTAGCCGATGACGATGGGCGTGGTGATCGACGCCAGGTTGCCGAACATATTGAACAAGCCCCCGCTCAGACCGGCGATCTGTTTCGGCGAGGTGTCGGACACCACGGCCCAGCCCAGCGCGCCCACGCCTTTGCCGAAGAATGCCAGGGCCATGAAGCCGACAACCATCCACTCAATGTCGACATAGTTGCAGGCGACGATGCTGCTCGAAACCAGCAGACCGGCAATGATCGGCGCCTTGCGGGCGAAGGTCAGCGAATGGCCCTTGCGCAGCAGGAAGTCAGAAATTACGCCACCGAGAACACCACCGATGAACCCGCAAATGGCCGGCAACGAGGCAATGAAACCGGCCTTGAGAATGGTCATGCCGCGCTCCTGCACCAGGTACACCGGGAACCAGGTGAGGAAGAAGTAGGTGATGCCGTTGATGCAGTACTGGCCCAGGTATACGCCAAGCATCATGCGGTTGGTCAGCAACTGGCGAATGTAGTCCCACTTCGGACCATCGGCCTTTTTACCCTTGCCCTGATCCATGTCGACCATGCCGCCGTTGTCGGCAATGTGCTTGAACTCTTCGTCGTTGATCATCGGGTGCTGGCGCGGACTGTGGATAACTTTCAGCCAGACTGCCGAGAAGATGATCCCGATGACGCCCATGACGATGAACACATGCTGCCAGCCGAACTTGAAGACAATCCAGCCCATCAACGGTGCGAACAACACCGTGGCGAAGTATTGCGCCGAGTTGAAGATCGCCGAAGCCGTGCCGCGCTCGGCCGTCGGGAACCAGGCCGCCACGATGCGCGCGTTGCCGGGGAATGAAGGCGCTTCGGCCAACCCCACCAGGAAGCGCAGCATGAACAGCGCAACCACGGCGGTCGACATGCCGAAATCACCGACAAAGCCCTGCAACACGGTGAACAGCGACCAGGTGAAAATGCTCAGGGCATAGACTTTTTTCGATCCGAAACGGTCCAGCAGCCAACCGCCGGGAATTTGCCCGGCCACGTAGGCCCAGCCGAATGCGGAAAAGATATAACCGAGGGTGACCGCGTCGATGCCAAGGTCCTTTTGCAGGCTGGAACCGGCGATAGCGATGGTAGCCCGATCGGCGTAGTTGATCGTGGTCACCAGAAACAGCATGAGCAGGATCAAATAGCGGACGTGAGTCGGCTTCTTGGTCGATTGCATGTAGATGTACTCCCACTGATTATTTTTATGCGGGGTGGATCTTTTGTTTTTCTGTAGGAGCTGAGCTTGCTCGCGATGGTCGCCAACGATGACGCTGGCGGTCTGACACCCAACGGTGCCCATTCGTCCATCGCGAGCATGCTCGCTCCTACAGAGAGCGCGGTATCGATGTCGATGCCGCGGGGTGTTGCGTTTACGAGCCGATGTAGCTGGTTTTTACGACCGTGTAGAACTCTTGCGCATAACGACCTTGCTCACGTGCCCCGTAGGATGAGCCCTTACGCCCACCGAACGGAACGTGATAATCCACGCCGGCGGTCGGCAGGTTGACCATCACCATCCCGGCCTGGGAATGGCGCTTGAAGTGATTGGCATACTTGAGCGAAGTGGTGGCAATGCCCGCCGACAGACCGAACTCGGTGTCATTGGCCATGGCCAGCGCGGCTTCGTAATCGGCCACGCGCACGATGTTGGCCACCGGACCGAAAATTTCTTCGCGGCTGATGCGCATCGACGCTTCAGTGTCGGCAAACAGTGTCGGCGCGAGGAAATAGCCTTCGGTATCGCAAGTCACCAGAGCGCCACCGCTGACCAGACGTGCACCTTCGGACTGGCCGATGTCGATGTACTTCATGTCCTGCTCAAGCTGCGCTTGCGACACCACCGGGCCGATGTCGGTGCCGGCCTTCAGCGCGTGGCCGACCTTGATCGATTTCATGCGTTCGGCCATGGCTTCAACGAACTTGTCGTGAATCCCGGCGGTGACAATCAGGCGGCTCGATGCCGTGCAACGCTGGCCGGTGGAGTAGAACGCGCTCTGTACCGACAACTCGACCGCTTGCTTGAGGTCGGCGTCGTCGAGAATGATCTGCGGGTTCTTGCCACCCATTTCCAACTGGACCTTGGCCTGGCGCGATACACAGCTGACGGCGATCTGACGACCCACGCCAACGGAACCGGTGAAACTGATGCCATCGACCTTCGGGCTGTTGACCAGCGCTTCGCCAACAACGCGGCCGCTGCCCATCACCAGGTTGAACACGCCGGCGGGGAAACCGGCGCGGGAAATGATTTCCGCCAGCGCCCAGGCGCAACCCGGCACCAGATCCGCCGGTTTGAGCACCACGCAGTTGCCATAGGCCAGGGCCGGGGCGATTTTCCACGCCGGGATGGCAATCGGGAAATTCCACGGAGTGATCAGGCCCACCACACCCAGGGCTTCGCGAGTGACTTCAACATTGACGCCAGGGCGTACCGACGGCACGTAGTCACCGGACAGACGCAGGCATTCACCGGCGAAGAACTTGAAGATGTTACCGGCGCGGGTCACCTCGCCAATGGCTTCGGGCAGGGTCTTGCCCTCTTCCCGGGCCAGCAGGGTGCCGAGCTCGTCGCGACGGGCGAGGATTTCAGTGCCGACTTTATCCAGGGCATCGTGACGCGCCTGAATGCCGGACGTGGACCAGGCAGGAAACGCGGCACGGGCGGCGTCGATGGCGGCGTTGACCTGGGCCAGGTCGGCCTTGGCGTAATCACCGATGTTGTCGCTCAACTCCGACGGGTTGATGTTGGCCGAATAGTCGGCACCTGCTACCCATTGGCCGTTGATGTAGTTGTCGTAACGCTTTGAATCAGTCACTGAACGTTCTCCTGCAAGAAGTTCTTCACGCAAAAAGCCGCTGATCGCTCAGCGGCCTCGGTTTTGTCAGGTATTACTGAGCGCCCTGCTTGTCGATCAGCGCGGCGAGCATTTCGAACTCTTCGCCGGTCAGGTCGGTCAGCGGGGCACGCACGGGACCCGCGTCGTAACCGGCGATTTTTGCCCCGGCCTTGACGATGCTCACGGCGTAGCCGGCCTTACGGTTACGGATGTCCAGGTAAGGCAGGAAGAAGTCATCGATGATCTTGCCGACGGTGGCGTGATCGTCGCGAGCGATGGCGTGGTAGAAGTCCATCGCGGTTTTCGGGATGAAGTTGAACACCGCCGAGGAGTAGACCGGTACGCCCAGCGCCTTGTAAGCCGCGGCGTAGACTTCGGCGGTCGGCAAGCCACCCAGGTAGCTGAAGCGATCACCGAGGCGGCGACGAATCGACACCATCAACTCGATATCGCCCAGGCCATCCTTGTAACCGATCAGGTTCGGGCAGCGCTCGGCCAGACGCTCCAGCTGCACCGCATTGAGGCGGCAGACGTTACGGTTGTAAACCACCACGCCAATGTTCACGGATTTGCACACCGCCTCAACGTGGGCGGCAACGCCGTCCTGGCTGGCTTCAGTCAGGTAGTGCGGCAGCAGCAACAGGCCCTTGGCGCCCAGGCGCTGGGCTTCTTGTGCGTATTCGATGGCTTGACGGGTCGAACCGCCGACACCGGCCAGAATCGGCACGCTGCTGGAGCAGGTGTCCACGGCCGTCTTGATGATTTCCGAATACTCGCTGGCCGCCAGGGAGAAGAACTCACCGGTGCCGCCCGCGGCGAACAGTGCCGAGGCGCCGTACGGGGCCAGCCATTCCAGACGCTTGATATAGCCGGCGCGGTGGAAATCGCCCTGGGCGTTGAAATCGGTCACCGGGAAGGACAGCAGACCGGAAGAGAGGATGGACTTAAGTTCTTGTGGATTCATTATTCGAACACCCTGGGTAGCGACGTTTGTGTGAGAAAACCGTTCAGCCTGCGCTGAAGTTGTAGGTCATCGTACAACTTAAAATACAACCGTCAACTGCATTTCATCGCCGCTGCTCCCGGTGAGGGCGGAAAAGACAGCCATGACCGCTCGTCGAAACTGTTATTTCTAACAGTTTCAAAGCGCTTGCCTGAAGGGGGATAACGCTGGCTGAAGCCTTGTTTTCAAAGGCTGCCACGTGCAATCAAAGGAGATTCAACATGACGCTTCCAGCCCCCGTACTCACAGATTTCCCAACCGCAAATGACGGAAAAGAAATTGTCGTGGCGCTGTCGAAACTCAGTGCCTCATTGGAAGTCGGCATTCCTGACAGTGCCGACATTTCACCGCTGGACAACGTGTACGCCATCCTTGGAGAGAATGTAGAACCTGCGGACTGGAGCAGTGGCGTCGTTCCGGCCGGACGCTGGAGCGACGAAACGGACGACGTTGAAAGAGTGCCCAACCTGACCGTCCTTGTCCCCAAAAAGCAACTGGAGCGCTACGTGAACAAGACCGTAACGCTGCGCTTTCAAACCAGCGGAGAGTCCGGCCTGACCAACACATCCGCCCCGCTTTCGCTGCGAATTGAATAGGTGCCGGCGAACGGGGTCTTCAGTTGCGCTGCGCTTGTGCCTCTTCATGGGCCTGGCGCAACCGTTCGCGGCTGTTGGTCAGGTGCAGGCGCATTGCGGCGCGCGCGGCATCGGAATCCTGCCGGGCAATGGCCTCGTAGATTTCTTCGTGCTCACGACTCAGGCGATTCATGTAGTGCTGTTGATCGTCATGGGCCAGGCGGGCCGAATTCAACCGTGTGCGCGGAATGATGCTGGTGCCCAGGTGAGTCATGATGTCAGCGAAATAACGGTTGCCGGTGGACAATGCGATTTCCAGGTGAAATGCAAAATCCGACGCCACCGCATCGCTGGCGTGGGCGACACTTTCGCTGAGCGCATCGAGCGCGGCACGCATCGTGGCCAGTTGCTCTGTGCTGCGACGTTGCGCGGCAAGCCCTGCCGACTCCACTTCCAGGCTGATCCGAAACTCAAGAATCGCTAGTACGTCACGCAAAGTGACCACTGTCGCCGGGTCGATGCGGAAACCACTCGGGCTGGGTGTGTCCAGCACAAAGGTGCCGATGCCGTGACGAGTTTCCACTTGCCCGGCAGCCTGCAACCGGGAAATCGCCTCGCGCACCACGGTGCGACTGACGCCATGGGCCTCCATGATCGCCGACTCGGTGGGTAGTTTGTCCCCGCGCTTGAGTAGTCCATCGCGGATTTGCTCGGTCAGCACCGTCACCAGCTCCTGCGCGAGGCTGCGGCGCTTGCGAGGGAGGCGTGGGGCGTCGTTCGGGTTTTCCATGGTGAACATCTATCTCGAAAAATTCGGCTGAAACCGCATCATAGCTCAACGCAGTTGTACGATCACCCACCACCCTCTGTACTGTAGGAGCGAGCACGCTCGCGATGGTCGCCAGAACACCGCGGGGTGTCAGGCGGCCAGCGTTATCGTTGATCTCCATCGCGAGCATGCTCGCTCCTACAGGGATCAGGGTCAGGCAGTCACTGTCTGATCCACCAGATGGCCGTTCTCGATACGAAGGTGCCGTGGGTGGAAACGCTTGAGGCTGCTGCGATGCCCAACGCTGACAATGCTCAGCCCCGGCAGCTCATCGATCAGCATCTGGTACAACAACGCCTCATCTTCCTCATCCATTGCCGACGTCGCTTCGTCCAGGTACAGCCACTGCGGTGCATACAGCAGGGCGCGGGCGAAGGCCAGGCGTTGTTGCTCACCCGGCGACAACATGCGCTGCCAGTGATTGGCTTCATCAAGACGCCCCACCAGATGCGGCAAACGGCAAGACTCCAGCACGTGCACATATCGCTCGTTTGTGTAGGCATCGCCGGCCTGTGGATAACTCAGCACCTCACGCAGGGTGCCGATCGGCAAATAAGGCTTCTGCGGCAGGAACAGAGAGCGCGCCGCCGGCAGGCGAATGCTGCCGTGGCCTACCGGCCACAAATGCCCCATCGCCCGCAGGAGGGTCGACTTGCCGGTGCCGGAGCGACCGCTGAGCATCACACGCTCGCCCTCCTCCACCGTCATTTCGGCATTGCTCAGCAAGTGACGACCATCGGCAAGATCGAGGCCCAGATTGTGTACTTTCAACGCATCGCCCTGGCTCTGCACGTCGATAGCCGGCGTGCGCTCTTCGTTGCTGGCCATGGCCTGGTGAAAACTGAGCAGACGATCGCAGGTGGCGCGCCATGAGGCGAGGCTCTGGTACGCACTGATGAACCAGCTGAAGCTCTCCTGGACATTGCCGAATGCCGAGCTGATCTGCATCAGGTCACCGAGTTCGATCTTGCCGGAGAGGTAACGCGGCGCCGCGACGATAAACGGAAAGATGATGGCTGCCTGGCTGTAACCGGCGGTGAAAAAAGTCAGGCGCTTGGACACTTTCATGATGTCCCAGAAGTTGTGCCAGACCATCCCGAAACGGCTGCTCAGGCGACGATTCTCGTTCGTCTCGCCGTTGTACAACGCGATGCTTTCGGCGTTTTCGCGAACCCGTACCATGGAGAAACGCAAGTCAGCTTCGAAGCGTTGTTGTTGGTTGTTCAGACCGATCAGGCGACGACCGATCAAATGCGTCAGCCAACTGCCCACCACGGCATACACCAGCACGCACCAGAACATGTAGCCGGGAATAGTGATACCGAAGACTTCGATACTGCCCGACACGCCCCACAAAATGATCGAGAACGACACCAGGCTGACAATATTGCGCAGCAACCCGATACCCAGCTCGAGCGTGTTCGAGGTGAAGTTATTCAGGTCTTCGGAAATCCGCTGGTCCGGGTTATCGGTGTAGCCACCCTGCTCCAGCTGGTAGTAGTTTTTATTGCCGAGCCAGCGGTTGAAATGCTTTTCGGTAAGCCATGCCCGCCAGCGAATCGTCAGCATCTGGGTCAGATAGAGCCGGTACACCGCACCGACAATCGCCACCGCTGCAATCGCGCAGAAGTACAGGATCAGCTGCCAGAACGCCGCCTCGTCTTTCTTTTGCAGCGCGTTGTAGAAATCCTTGTACCAGGTGTTGAACCACACCGAGATACCGACGCTGATCAGCGACAGGGCAATGACCGCGATCAACAGCGTCCAGGCCTTGACCTTCTCTTCACTGCGCCAATAAGGCGTGGTCATCGCCCAGACCTTGCGGAAAAACTGCCCGCGCACGGCATCGTTGACCGCGTAATACTCAGCGTTCTGATTCATGGATAAGGCTCGATAGAGAAAAGTACACGCACGAACCGATCATAGATGATCGGTTCGGTTTGTCGCGAGGAACGGCCCGCATTTGTTCAGCGCGGGTTCAGCGACGAACGGGGCGTTTTTGCAGTTTGCGCTGCAGCGTGCGGCGGTGCATGCCCAGGGCCCGGGCAGTGGCGGAGATATTGCCTTCATGCTCGGTCAGCACGCGCTGAATGTGTTCCCACTGCAAGCGGTCCACGGACATCGGGTTTTCCGGCACCAGGCTGTCGAGGTCGGCGTGTTCGGACAACAACGCGGCCAGCACGTCGTCGGCATCGGCCGGTTTGCACAGATAGTTGCAGGCGCCTCGCTTGATCGCCTCCACGGCCGTGGCAATGCTCGAATAGCCGGTCAGGATCACCACGCGCATTTCCGGGTCCATTTCCAGCAACTTGGGCAACAGTACAAGCCCCGAATCACCGTCCATCTTCAGGTCCAGCGCGGCATAGTCCGGCAGATCGCCCTGTGCGATGGTCAGCCCTTCTTCGGCGGAACCGGCGGTGCTGACACGAAAGCCGCGACGGGCCATGGCGCGGGCCATCACGCGGGTAAAGGTCGCATCGTCATCGACCAGCAGCAAATGCGGCAGTTCTTCGCCTTCGACTTGGATTTCATCACTCATGTTGGTCTCCTCGGACGCCATGGGGCAGGCGCAGCTCGGTGAGCGTGCCGCCTTCCTCATGACTGTAGAGTTTCACTGAGCCGCCAGCGCGTGTCACGCTGGCCTTGCTCAAAAACAGGCCCAGGCCGAAGCCTTTGCCCTTGGTGGTAAAAAACGGCTTGCCGATCTGTTCGGCAATGGCCAGGGGCACACCGGCACCATGGTCGCGAATGCTGATGGTCACGTCCTCGGCGTTCCAGTCCAGCGTTACTTGCAGCCCTTCGGGACAAGCATCCGCCGCATTATTCAGCAAATTGAGCAAGGCCTGGGTCAGGTCCGGCGGCGGCGCCATGCGCGGCACCGTGCCCTGCCCCAGGCGCTGGAAGCGATAACTGGCTTCCGGACGCATCAGGTGCCAGCGATTGAGTGCTTCATCGAGCCAATCGGTGACCTCCTGCATTTTCACATCCAGACGACGGTTGGCCTCGGCGGCGCGCACCAGTTGCTGCAATGTCTGCTTGCACTGTTTGACCTGTTCCTGCAGCACGCTCAGGTCGTCCTGCAGCATCGGGTCGTGATGGTCCTGGCGCATCTCCTTGAGCAACACGCTCATGGTTGCCAGCGGCGTCCCCAACTCATGGGCGGCACCGGCCGCCTGCGTGGCCACCGCCAGCAACTGCTGATCGCGCAGGCCCTCTTCGCGGCGGATGGCCCGCAACTCCTCCTGACGACGCAGCTCTTCGGCCATGCGCGCGGCGAAAAAGGTGATCACCGCCGCCGCCAGGGCGAAACTCAACCACATCCCGTACACCTGCAGGTTCTCCCGAGCGATCGGGAACGTTTGCAGCGGGTAGAACTGGGCCAGCAGCAAGGTGTACATCGTCAGTGCGATACCGGATAGGACCACCGAATAACGCCATGGCAATGTCACCGCCGCGATGGTGAGCGGCACCAGATAGTAGGAAACGAAGGGGTTGGTCGAACCACCGGAGAAGTACAGCAAGGCACTGTGGATAAACAGGTCACAGGCCAGTTGCACGGCGTATTCCAGCTCGGTGACCGGCCACGACGTGCGCAAACGGATTGCCGTGAACGTGCACAGCAGCATCGAGCACACGAGGGTTGCAGCCAGTTGGAACCAGGGCAGCGGCAGCAATTGGAGCCAGTAGGCCAGGCCCACCGAACCCGCCTGAGCGGCCAGTACCAGGATACGGATAAACGTCAGCCGCCAGAGATTCTGGCGAGTAGCGGAAGTGAGTTGTACGGCGGCGAGCATGAGCTCTCCCGATGAGCGCTCCAGGCAGATCGCACGGAGTATAACCAAGCACAGGGGCTGGCAGGCAAAAGTGCGGCAAACGGCCACATGTGCGGCCCAACTGTTGTAGGAGCGAGCACGCTCGCGATGGACGAAAGGGCGCCATGGGGTGTCAGGATGCCCGCGTCATCGTTGACGACCATCGCGAGCTTGCTCGCTCCTACAGGGGGATACACATGTATGGAAGTTGTAACTGGGCGAACCGGATCATAAAAGCTAGAGTCTGATGGTTTCACGCAGGCCCGGACCGTACCCTGCGCAACATCCAAGGAGCTTTCATGTACACATTCCGCCGCAGCGCCGCCCTCCTCGCCTTGAGTGCCGGCACCCTGGCCAGTCTCCCGGCCCTGGCTGCCGACGAACTCCATTACAACCAGATTTCCCTGCGTGCCGAAGTCAGCCAGGAAGTGGCCCGCGACCTGATGATCGTGACCCTCTACACGGAGGAGCAAAACACCGACCCGGCCAAACTCGCCGCCGACGTCAGCACGACCATGAACAAGGCACTGGCACAAGCCAAGCAGGTCAAGGACATCACCCTGCGCCAGGGCAGTCGCAACAGCTACCCGATCTACGACGCCAAGGGCCAGAAAATCACCGGTTGGCGCGAGCGTGCCGAACTGCGCCTGGAAAGCACCGATTTCGCTGCATTGTCGAAGCTGACCGGAGAGCTGCTCACTGATCTGAAGATGGGCGGCATGGACTTCGCCATCGCCACGCCAACGCGAAAAGCCAGTGAAGATGTCCTGCTCAAGGAAGCTGTGGCCGCCTTCAAGGCCCGCGCCCAACTGGCTACCGATGCCTTGGGCGGCAAGGGTTATAAAATCGTCAATCTGAACCTCAACAGCAACGGCTACCCACAACCGTACATGCGCGCACCGATGATGATGAAAGCCGCCAGCATGGACGGTGCCGCCCCGGTGACACCGGAAGTCGAAGCCGGTACTAGCCAGGTCAACATGACGGCAGACGGTTCGATTGAAGTACTGATGCCTTGATTCGATAGTGTCCGGGTGACACCGCTCCTGAAATGCACAGGCGATCATTTCGATGATCGCCTTTTTTTTGCAAACAGCGTCTATGCTCAATCCCGGAAGGGTCGGGAACACCGTGCAAAACGACATCAGTTGCACTTGGTAGTACTGGTGCTCCGTCGAGCATTGGCGGTGCAACAATAACCACTCCCATTTACCCCCCGCACACCCCGCAGGACCGGGGTATAAATAGGTAACACCCCGCCCCGCCTCCGGGCACCCCCAACGCCTGAGCGCACCAAAAAGGTGCACCAGATGGACGGCAAAACGCTTCGCAAACGGTCAAATGCGTCAAAACTTATACGAATGCGACATTAAGGTACGTTCGTGCCACCGTTTAAGGCTTGTAGTCACTCTGGATCTTGCATTGGGTATGGGCCCTGCATAAGTATCCGCAGGCACGACTCACGAGGTCGTCCTCAAAATTAAAAAATGACAACAATCATGAGGCCACCATGCTCAAACACGCGGTCATTCCGTTTTTAGTCGGCGCCAGCTTGCTTGCTGGCGCACCGTTCGCCCAAGCTGCGACTAACCTGGTGTTCTGCTCCGAAGGGAGCCCGGCCGGTTTCGATCCAGGTCAATACACCACCGGAACCGACTTCGACGCCTCTGCTGAAACCATGTTCAACCGCCTGACTCAGTTCGAGCGTGGCGGCACCGCCGTAATTCCTGGTCTGGCAACCAAGTGGGACGTCTCCGACGATGGCCTGACTTACACCTTCCACCTGCGTGAAGGCGTCAAGTTCCACACCACGCCATACTTCAAGCCGACTCGCGAATTCAACGCCGACGACGTGCTGTTCACCTTTAATCGCATGATTAACAAGGATGACCCGTTCCGCAAAGCGTACCCGACCGAATTCCCGTACTTCACCGACATGGGGATGGACACCAACATCACCAAGATCGATAAAGTCGACGACCACACGGTCAAGTTCACCCTCAAGGACGTTGATGCCGCGTTCATCCAGAACATGGCCATGAGCTTCGCCTCGATCCAGTCCGCCGAGTACGCTGCCCAGCTGCTCAAGGAAGGCAAGGCTGCCGACATCAACCAGAAGCCGATCGGCACCGGCCCGTTCGTGTTCAAGAGCTACCAGAAAGACTCCAACATCCGTTACACCGGAAACAAGGACTACTGGAAGCCTGACGACGTGAAGATCGACAACCTGATCTTCGCCATCACCACCGACCCGTCGGTACGTATTCAGAAGCTGAAGAAAAACGAGTGCCAGGTCACCCTGTTCCCTCGTCCGGCCGACCTGAAGGCACTGAAGGAAGACAAGGACCTGAAACTGCCGGATCAGGCCGGTTTCAACCTGGGCTACATCGCCTACAACGTGATGGACAAGATCAAGGGCAGCGACCAGCCTAACCCGATGGCCCAACTGAAAGTGCGCCAGGCACTGGACATGGCCGTCAACAAGCAGCAGATCATCGACTCCGTGTACCAGGGCGCTGGCCAACTGGCAGTCAACGCCATGCCACCGACCCAGTGGTCCTACGACACCACCATCAAGGATGCGCCGTACAACCCTGAGAAAGCCAAGGAGCTGCTCAAGGAAGCCGGCGTCAAGGAAGGCACCGAGATCAACCTGTGGGCCATGCCGGTTCAGCGTCCGTACAACCCGAACGCCAAACTGATGGCTGAAATGCTGCAGTCCGACTGGGCCAAGATCGGTATCAAGGCCAAGATCGTGACCTACGAGTGGGGCGAGTACATCAAGCGCTCCAAAGGCGGCGAAAACGGCGCGATGCTGATTGGCTGGAGCGGCGACAACGGTGACCCGGACAACTGGCTGAACGTACTGTTCGGTTGCGACTCGCTGGAAGGCAACAACTTCTCCAAGTGGTGCGACAAGAAGTTCGACGACATCGTCAAACAGGCCAAGCGGACCTCCGACCAGGCCAAGCGCACCGAACTGTACAAGCAGGCGCAACACGTCCTCAAAGATGCTGTTCCTATGACACCTATCGCTCACTCGACGGTGTTCCAACCCATGCGCGCCAACGTGCAGGACTTCAAGATCAGCCCGTTTGGCTTGAACTCCTTCTACGGCGTCAGCGTCAGCAAGTAAGGTGGTGCAACGGCGACGTTTTTAACGTCGCCGTTGCTTTATCTACTGGAAAGCCAGGAACTCTCCTACAACCAACTCCTCTGCGGATTACGTCCGCGGGATAGGACGTTTAGACGTTTCCTACAAGTCTTTCAGGCCTTTCGCATTTACTGCCAGACCCACGGCAACCTACCGTCGGGATCTGACCAGCGTCTGCGTGGGCTTTCGCTTTGCTGCACGACATGGTTTGGGAACGGTGACGCCGGGTCTCCTTGAGGGATACTCCGGCTCACTTCACAACACTGAACAAGAGGGACGCGTGATGCGCCATACCTTGGTTTTTTCCGCTTTGCTGGGCGCCGGCCTGCTGGCGGCCATGCCCGCCGCTCAGGCCGCCAGCAACAGCCTGGTGTTCTGCTCCGAAGGCAGCCCGGCCGGCTTTGATACGGCACAGTACACGACCGCCACCGACAACGACGCCGCCGAACCGCTGTACAACCGGCTGGTCGAGTTCGAAAAAGGCGCGACCAATGTTGTACCGGGTCTGGCAAAAAGCTGGGATATCTCCGAGGACGGCCTCAAATACACCTTTCACCTGCGCGAAGGGGTGAAATTTCATACAACCAAGTACTTCACGCCGACCCGCGACTTCAATGCCGATGACGTGCTGTTCACGTTCAATCGCATGCTCGATCCGCAACACCCTTTCCGTAAGGCTTACCCGACCGAGTTTCCGTACTTCAACGGCATGAGCCTGAACAAGAACATTGCCAAGGTCGAAAAGACCGGGCCGCTGACCGTGGTCTTTACGCTCAACAGCGTGGACGCCGCGTTCATCCAGAACATCGCCATGAGCTTCGCTTCGATCCTCTCTGCCGAGTACGCCGACAAGCTGCTGACCGAAGGCACGCCGAGCGATATCAACCAGAAGCCGATCGGCACCGGGCCTTTCGTCTTCAAGAGCTATCAGAAAGACTCGAACATCCGTTACACCGGCAACAAACATTACTGGGACCCGAGCCGCGTCAAGCTCGACAACCTGATTTTCGCGATCAACACCGACGCCTCGGTACGTGTGCAGAAGCTCAAGGCCGACGAATGCCAGGTCACCCTGCACCCGCGCCCTGCCGACGTCACCGCGCTGAAGAACGACCCGAAACTGCAACTGATCGAGAAGCCAGGGTTCAACCTCGGCTACATCGCCTACAACGTGCGCCACAAGCCATTCGACCAGCTTGAAGTGCGCCAGGCGCTGGATATGGCGGTGAACAAGCAAAGCATCCTCAACGCCGTTTACCAGGGCGCGGGGCAACTGGCGGTCAATGCCATGCCGCCGACCCAGTGGTCCTACGACGAGACCATCAAGGACGCCGCCTACAACCCGGAAAAGGCCAGGGAATTGCTCAAGGCCGCCGGCGTGAAGGAAGGCACCGAAATTACCCTGTGGGCCATGCCGGTCCAGCGTCCGTACAACCCCAACGCCAAATTGATGGCCGAGATGCTGCAGGCTGACTGGGCGAAAATCGGCCTCAAGGTCAAGATCGTCAGCTACGAGTGGGGCGAGTACATCAAACGCACCAAGAATGGCGAACATGACATCAGCCTGATCGGCTGGACGGGTGACAACGGTGACCCGGACAACTGGCTCGGCACGCTGTACAGCTGCGATGCCATTGGCGGTAACAACTACTCGATGTGGTGTGATCCGGCTTACGACAAGCTGATCAAGCAGGCCAAGGTCGTGACCGACCGCGAGCAACGCACCGAGCTCTACAAACAGGCGCAGCAGTTGCTCAAGCAGCAAGTGCCGATCACGCCAGTCGCCCACTCGACGGTCAACCAGCCGCTGAGTGCCAAAATCGAAGGGTTCAAGGTGAGCCCGTTCGGCCGCAACGTGTTCTCGGGTGTCAGCATAGAAAAATAACCCATTAGCCTGAAATGCCGGGGGGCGGATTTTCCGCCCTCACGCAGACGCTTTGCCGTCATTTGCCAATTTGGCCGACAGCAAACGTTTGCGATGAGTGAATGAGTTCTAAACCAATAGCCGGATCACAAAAAAAAGACCGGCATATAAAAAGAAAGTAAGGAGCTTTACCCATGAAACTGAGCAGCACCGCAATACTGGCATTGGCCATCAGCAGCGTGACCGCCACGGCCTACGCAGAAACCCAGAGCCAGGCGTTCACTCCGGTGACCGTGAACGAGAAAAGCGCCCAAAGCGAAGCCACCGGTTTTGTCGAAGGCCAGTCGATCAGCGGCACCACACGTAACTGGTATGCCAACGAACAACTGCAGCGCGGCGGCAAGTTCCGTTACCAAAAAGATGGTGCCCTGGAAACAACGGATCGTCGAATCAACTGGGTTCAAGGCACCATCGTCAAGTACAACTCGGGCTTCACCGAGGGTACTGTTGGTTTCAGCACTGAAGTCGCTGCATACAACGCCATCGCACTGGATCGAGACCGCAAGGATCTGGCTTCCGGCAACGGCGGAGCACCTGAGCCAGGTCGCGTTCGACCAGGCAACAACCGCACCTTGACCGAAAATGGCGGTGACGCCGTAGACCAGTGGAGCAAAATAGGCCTGGCCAACGTCAAGGCCCGGGTTTCCAACACCACCCTGACCGCCGGCCGCATGAACTTCAGCAGCCCGATGGTCGATGTGATTGGTAACCGCGCCCTGCCTTCGAGCTTTGAAGGTGTGGCTATTCACAGCGAAGAACTGAACAACCTGGCATTCGACTTGGCCACCTTCGATCGCAATTCGCCGCGTACCGAAGAAAGCCAGCGCAAATTCCGTTCCGAATACGCGGACGAAATCATTGAAATCGATCGCGTGAACACAGCCGGTATTACCTACCAGCCGTTTGCCAGTCTGACCACCAGCCTGTGGGGAACCCAGGCTGAAGACATGTGGAACCAATACTACTTCGGCGCCACCCATGTCCTGGGTGACAGCTCGGTCCTGAGCCTGACTACGGGTCTGAACTACTACAAAACAGTAGACGAGGGTAAAGCCGTACTGGGCGATATCGACAACGATACATACTCTCTGTCGTTCGGCCTGACTCACCAAGCTCATACCCTGACCTTCTCCTACCAGGAAGTGAACGGTGACGAGTACTTCGACTACCTGCACGAAACCAACGGCATCTACCTGGCCAACTCCCTGCTTTCGGACTTCAACGGCCCGAACGAGAAGTCCTTCCAGGTCGCCTACGGCCTGAACATGGCCGAATACGGTGTGCCAGGCCTGAAGTTCAACATCTACCAAGCTCGCGGTTGGGGTATCGACGGCACTCATTACAAGGGTGGCGCGTACGACAGCGTGAAAACGATGGATGGTGAACACCATTACGAATACGGCATCGGTGCAACCTACGCGGTACAGAGCGGCCCGCTCAAGGCCACCACCATCCGTGGTACCTACACCGCTCACCGTGCCAGCGAAAACCAGGCTGACGGCAGCATCAACGAGTTCCGTCTCGTGACCACCATCCCGTTCAACATCCTGTAATGCACCGGCCGGACGGCCTGGTTCAGCAATGAATCGGCCGTTCGGCTTTTGTCCATTCAACCGATTGCAGAGGGTTCTTGATGAAAATGCTTCCCCTACGTGCCGCCATCGCGGCCGCATTGCTGAGTGTCGCGGTGGGCGTGTCGGCCAAACCGCTGGTGGTCTGCACCGAAGCCAGCCCCGAAGGCTTCGACATGGTCCAGTACACCACTGCAGTCACAGCCGATGCGGTGGCCGAAACCATCTTCAATCGCCTGGCGGACTTCAAACCCGGCACCACCGAGGTGATTCCGGCGCTGGCCGAGTCCTGGGACATCAGCGAAGACGGCCTGAGCTACACCTTCCACCTGCGTAAAGGCGTCAAGTTTCACACCACCGAATATTTCAAGCCGACCCGCGACATGAATGCCGACGACGTGGTCTGGAGCTTCCAGCGTCAGCTGGACCCGAATCACCCGTGGTACAAATTGTCGAGCGTGGGCTTCCCGTACTTTGAAAGCATGGGCTTCAAGGAACTGCTCAAAAGCGTCGAGAAGGTTGACGACAACACGGTCAAATTCACCCTGACCCGCCGCGAAGCGCCATTCCTGGCCGACCTCGCCATGGCGTTCTCCTCGATTTACCCGGCCGAGTACGCCGATCAGCTGCTCAAGGCCAACAAGACCGCCGACCTGAACAGCAAGCCGATCGGCACCGGCCCGTTCGTCTTCCAGCGCTACAACAAGGACGCCCAGGTTCGCTTCAAGGCCAACCCGGACTACTTCCGCGGCAAGCCACCGGCCGACTCGCTGGTCCTGGCGATCGCCACCGACAACAACGTGCGCCTGCAGAAACTCAAGGCCAACGAATGCCAGATCGCGCTGTATCCCAAGCCCGATGACATCCCGAGCATCAAGAAAGACACGAACCTGAAAGTCGATGAACTGAACGCCATGACCGTTTCGTACATCGCCATGAACACCACGCACAAGTACATGAGCGATGTGCGCGTACGCAAGGCCATCGACATCGCCTTCGACAAGGAAGCCTACGTCAACGCCCTGTTCGGCAAGGGCAATGCCAGCGTGGCAGTCAACCCGTATCCGGACACCCTGCTCGGTTACAACCACAGCCTGAAGAATCCGCCGCGCGATCTGGACAAGGCTCGCGCCTTGCTCAAGGAAGCCGGCGTTCCGGAAGGCACCACATTCACCCTGTTCACCCGCAACGGTGGCGGTCCGACCAACCCGAACCCAATGCTCGGCGCGCAGATGATGCAAGCCGACCTGGCCAAGGTCGGAATCAAGATCGACATCCGCGTGATGGAGTGGGGCGAAATGCTCAAACGTGCCAAAAACGGCGAGCACGATATGGTTTCCGCCGGATGGGCGGGCGATAACGGCGACCCGGATAACTTCCTGACGCCTATGCTCAGTTGTGAAGCGGCCAAGAACGGAGAAAACTACGCACGCTGGTGCAATGACAAGTTCCAGACACTGATCGACCAGGCCCGTGAAAAGAACGACCCGGCCGAGCGTACGGCACTCTATGAGCAGGCCCAGGTTATTTTTAACCAGGACCAGCCATGGATCAGCATGGCGCACACTAGAATGTTTACCGCAATGCGCAACAACGTAGAGGGCTACCACATTAGCCCGCTTACCACCAATAACTTCGCCACCACCCAGGTGAAGTAGATAAGAGACTCCCGGCATTCCTGACCCAGGCATGCCGGGCACGCCTAACCGGCTGATGAGGTACACCACACGATGTTTAGTTTTATTGCCCGCCGACTGGGGTTACTGATCCCCACGTTCTTCGGCATCACCTTGCTGACTTTCGCCCTGATTCGCATGATTCCTGGCGACCCCGTGGAAGTCATGATGGGAGAACGTCGGGTCGACCCCGAAATGCATGCTCAGGCAATGGAACGCCTTGGTCTGAACAAACCGCTGTACGTCCAGTACCTGGACTACATCGGCAATCTGGCCCACGGTAACCTCGGCGAATCCCTGCGCACCCGCGAGAGCGTGTGGACCGAGTTTACCCAGCTCTTCCCGGCCACTTTCGAACTGTCCATGGCGGCCTTGCTCTTCGCAGGGGTCTTCGGACTGTTGGCCGGTGTCATTGCGGCACTCAAGCGAGGGTCCCTGTTCGATCATGGCGTGATGGGCATATCCCTGACGGGATACTCCATGCCCATCTTCTGGTGGGGCCTGATTCTCATCATGTTTTTCTCGGTGAGCCTGGGCTGGACGCCGGTCTCGGGGCAAAACGACCTGCTGATCGATGTGGAGCGCAAAACCCACTTCATGCTGATCGATACCTGGCTCAGCGATGAACCGGGTGCACTGCTCGACTACCTGCACCACCTGATTCTGCCCGCCATCGTGCTGGGCACCATTCCGCTGGCGGTGATCGCCCGGATGACCCGCTCCTCCATGCTCGAAGTGCTGCGTGAAGACTACATCCGCACGGCCCGCGCCAAGGGCCTGTCGCCTGCGCGCGTGGTATTCGTTCATGGCCTGCGTAACGCGCTGATTCCGGTACTGACCGTCGTCGGCCTGCAAGTCGGCACACTGCTGGCCGGTGCGGTCCTGACCGAAACCATTTTCTCCTGGCCCGGCATCGGCAAATGGCTGATCGAAGCCATCGGCGCCCGGGATTATCCGGTCGTGCAAAACGGCATCTTGTTGATTGCCTGCATTGTGATTCTGGTCAACTTCGTGGTGGATATCCTCTACGGTTTTGCCAACCCACGCATTCGTCACCAGCGCTGAGGTCAATACCCATGAGCACTCCAACTTCCTCAGTAGCCGCCACCTCCGCCGTGGATCAAAGCCTGCTGTACCCGTCGCCGTACAAAGAATTCTGGCAAGCGTTCGCCAAGAACAAAGGCGCCGTCGCCGGCCTGTTGTTCTTCGGCCTGATCGTGTTTTGCGCACTGTTCGCTCCCTGGGTTGCCCCGCATAACCCGAGCGAGCAATACCGTGACTTCCTGCTGACACCTCCGGTGTGGCTCGAAGGCGGTCAATGGCAATTCCTGCTCGGCACCGACGAACTGGGCCGCGACCTGCTGTCGCGCCTGATCCAGGGCTCGCGGCTGTCGCTGCTGATCGGCCTGTCTTCGGTGGTGATGTCGCTGATCCCGGGCATCCTGATGGGACTGCTGGCCGGGTTCTTCCCCCGTGTCCTGGGCCCGACCATCATGCGCCTGATGGACATCATGCTGGCCCTGCCGTCGCTGCTGCTGGCCGTGGCGATCGTCGCCATCCTCGGCCCAGGCCTGATCAACACCGTGATCGCCATTGCCGTGGTGTCCCTGCCGTCCTACGTTCGACTGACCCGCGCCGCGGTGATGGGCGAACTGAACCGCGACTACGTGACCGCCGCACGCCTGGCCGGTGCCGGTCTGCCACGCCTGATGTTCGTGACCGTGCTGCCCAATTGCATGGCGCCACTGATCGTTCAGGCCACCCTGAGCTTTTCCTCGGCGATTCTCGATGCCGCCGCACTGGGCTTCCTCGGCCTTGGCGTACAACCGCCAACCCCTGAGTGGGGCACCATGCTGGCTTCGGCCCGCGACTACATCGAACGCGCCTGGTGGGTAGTGAGCCTGCCTGGCCTGACCATTTTGCTCAGCGTGCTGGCAATCAACCTGATGGGCGACGGCCTGCGCGATGCGCTGGACCCGAAACTCAAGAACGCCGCCTGAGGAGATTCCCATGTCACTGCTAGAAATCAAGAATCTCAACGTTCGCTTCGGCGACAAGAACGCCACACCGGTCGTCGACGGCCTCGACCTCAAGGTCGACAAGGGCGAAGTACTGGCCATCGTTGGCGAGTCCGGTTCCGGCAAGTCCGTGACCATGATGGCGCTGATGGGCCTGATCGAGCATCCGGGGATCGTCACCGCCGACGCCCTGAGCTTTGACGGCAAGGACATGCTCAAGCTCAGCAACCGCCAGCGCCGGCAGATCGTCGGCAAGGACCTGGCCATGGTGTTCCAGGACCCGATGACCGCGCTGAACCCGAGCTACACCGTAGGCTTCCAGATCGAGGAAGTGCTGCGCCTGCACCTGAAGATGTCCGGCAAGGCCGCCCGCAAGCGCGCCATCGAACTGCTGGAAAAGGTTGAGATCCCGGGGGCCGCCAGTCGTATGGACGCTTACCCGCATCAACTGTCCGGCGGCATGAGCCAGCGTGTGGCCATCGCCATGGCAATTGCCGGCGAACCGAAACTGCTGATCGCCGACGAACCGACCACTGCGCTGGACGTGACCATCCAGGCACAGATCATGGATCTGCTGCTGGCGTTGCAGAAAGAACAGAACATGGGCCTGGTGCTGATCACCCACGATCTGGCCGTCGTGGCCGAAACCGCCCAGCGCGTGTGCGTGATGTACGCCGGTCAAGCGGTGGAAGTCGGCCATGTGCCTCAGCTGTTCGATATCCCGGCCCACCCTTACAGCGAAGCGCTGCTCAAGGCGATTCCGGAGCACAGCCTGGGCGCCTCGCGCCTGTCGACCCTGCCGGGCATCGTTCCCGGTCGCTATGACCGTCCGCAAGGCTGCCTGCTGTCGCCACGCTGCCCGTACGTGCAGGAAAGCTGCCGCGCGCAGCGTCCAGGCCTTGATCCGAAACGCAACAGCCTCGCCCGCTGCTTCTACCCGCTGAACCAGGAGGTGGCGTAATGGCCGTCGTTCTTACCGCCCGCGACCTGACCCGTCACTACGATGTCTCCCGAGGCCTGTTCAAGGGCCATGCGACCGTACGCGCCCTCAATGGCGTGTCGTTCGAACTCGAAGCCGGCAAGACCCTCGCCGTGGTTGGCGAGTCGGGCTGCGGCAAATCCACCCTGGCCCGCGCCCTGACCCTGATCGAAGAGCCTTCCTCGGGCTCCTTGAAAATCGCCGGCCAGGAAGTTGCCGGTGCCGACAAGGCCCAGCGCAAGCAACTGCGCAAAGACGTGCAGATGGTGTTCCAGAGCCCTTATGCATCGTTGAACCCACGGCAGAAAATTGGTGATCAGCTTGCAGAGCCTTTGTTGATCAACACGAACCTGTCGGCCACCGAGCGTCGCGAGAAAGTCCAGGCGATGATGAAGCAGGTAGGCTTGCGCCCTGAGCACTACCAGCGCTATCCGCACATGTTCTCCGGCGGTCAGCGTCAGCGGATCGCCCTGGCGCGCGCCATGATGCTGCAACCGAAAGTGCTGGTGGCGGACGAACCGACCTCGGCGCTGGACGTGTCGATCCAGGCCCAGGTGCTCAACCTGTTCATGGATCTGCAGCAGGAGTTCAACACCGCCTACGTGTTCATCTCGCACAACCTGGCGGTGGTTCGCCACGTCGCCGACCAGGTCCTGGTGATGTACCTGGGCCGGCCGGCGGAAATGGGCCCGAAAGAGGACATCTACAACCGTCCCCTGCACCCCTACACCCAAGCGTTGTTGTCGGCGACCCCGGCCATTCACCCGGACCCGGACAAGCCGAAAATCAAGATCGCCGGTGAATTGCCAAACCCGCTGAACCCGCCGCCCGGCTGCGCCTTCCACAAGCGCTGCCCGTATGCCACCGAGCGCTGCAGCACCGAAGTACCGGCCTTGCGCCAGGTGGAAACCCGCCAGGTGGCTTGCCACTACGCCGAGCAATTCCTCGACGGCGCGGCATGAAAATGTGGGTGCGAGCCTGCTCGCGAAAGCGGTGTTTCAGTCAAGCAATCAGTGACTGAAAAATGCCATCGCGAGCAGGCTCGCTCCCACAGGGATTTGTGCTGTAGAGATTTGACGTGTTGAGCAAACCCCTTCTATTCCGATTGCGCATCAGTCGGGACAGGAGGGGTTTTCTTTTGCCCTACGTCTGGCTGTCGCCTTCATCGGCGTCATCGGAATCCGGCTCATCAGTGGTCGAGTCATCGCCGTTGTCACTACCGCCCTGGCCCTGGTCGCCCGGCTCCGACTCCGACTTGGCCAGCATCAGACCGCTGTGCCCCACGCCCCCGCTCGACGCCTGCGTATCATGATTCTCGCACTCGGCCCACACTGCCGAACTGCCCAGTGTCAGCATCACCAACAGCTTCATCATCAGTAAAACGCGTAGCAACCTGTTCATATCCGATTCCGTCCTTTCGAAAAGTGCCTGTCTGGCGCTCTGTGAAATTTAGTTCCAAACAGCCGGGTTCACCAGATAGGACGCTAACGGAGGGGCGAAATTGCCCTTGGCCTTCAGACCACTTTCTAATAATCCACATAACTGGATAAGCTAAGTGAGAGAAACGAACCATGAACAGCTTTTCAATACTACTCAGGCGATTTGATGAATAACGCCACCAGTCTGACCATGAATAAAGGAAATGGCCTATGTAAATCTATGCCGATTTTCTCCTACAGTGTTTAGGTCTATGTTTTAACCGTTAACTTTACACTGTCAGCCCAATCAGACTCCCAGCCATTAAGAGATTGTCTTGCCGTCAAATCAAAAGAGCCTGGAGAAAAATCTACGCTAGGTATTGTTTCCCAGGCACGATCCCTATCAACGACCGCCGTACCGTAAACTACATCTTCATTGCCCGCCTGATACAGCTTGATTTCCGCTCCGATCTCCCCTCGACCTGTGACCCTTGGTCGCAAACTTGTGACAGCACCATTTACCGGTGATTCAATTACAGGCTTGTCCGTCACTGTAAACTTTACACTGTCAGCCCAGTCAGAAACCCAGCCATCAAAAGACTGATTTGCCGTCAACTCAAAAGACCCTTTAGGAAATTCCACGTCAACTCTTGCTATCCAGGAACGGTTGCTATTAACGCTCGTCGTACCATGAACTACAACCCCAGAGCCCGCCTGATATAGCTTGACTTGCGCGAAGGGTATCCCGTGGCCAGTAACATATGGCCGCGAACCTGTAAAATCACCATCTACCGGCGATGTAATCATCGGTTTTCCATCTACCATTATTAAATTGTCGAGGCTTGCCCATTGACTCCAAATCGGAAAAGTTTGATAACGGAGACGAAGAGAGAACCGCGTGCCAAAAGAAATCTTATCGTATGGTACATGATGAGAAAAACGCGATGACTCTACTTCAAAAAAATACAACTCGTTATCACCTTCCATGACTTTTAACTCCCACCTATCTTCACTGCCAGAGAGGGTGCTAGCCGTAACAAGGAAACCTGGCTCAACATATCCACTCTTTGGTGATCCAAATGTGGGTGGCGTCAGTTGAGGAACTTGTTCTTCACCAACCTTTACATCAACTTCGTCTGTCATGACCTTATCCATCCGCGTCAAGCCGGAGTCAAATACCGGACCAATTCTTTTATAGTGCTAACTTCCCTCAATGACTACCTGTCAAATATGACAATATCGACGAATGGCATCCTAATAGAATCGCTTTTTTGACTCGCACAGACCAACCAATCGAAATTATAAGTTGGAGAGAATATGAAAGCCCTTTAGCTGCAAACACGGTTTCGTAAAAAAACCCCGCAGCTTTCGCAACGGGGTTTTGGGTGTTTCGGTATCAGCGCTTAGTGATGCTCACGCGTTGCGCGGAATTTCACGTCCGGCCAGCGCTCTTCCATCAGTGCCAGGTTGACCCGCGTCGGGGCGAGGTAGGTCAGGTGACCGCCACCGTCCAGCGCCAGGTTTTCCACAGCCTTGTTGGAAAACTCCTCGAGCTTCTTCTTGTCGCTGCATTCGATCCAGCGCGCGGAATATACGGTGATCGGCTCGTAGGAGCACTCGACCTTGTATTCCTCTTTCAAGCGGCTGGCGACCACATCGAACTGCAGCACGCCGACGGCGCCGAGGATGATGTCGTTGGTGCGCTCCGGGAAGAACACCTGGGTTGCACCCTCTTCGGCCAGCTGTTGCAGGCCCTGGCGCAGTTGCTTGGATTTCAGCGGGTCCTTCAGGCGTACGCGGCGGAACAGCTCCGGCGCGAAGTGCGGGATACCGGTGAAGCCCAGGGTTTCACCTTCGCTGAAGGTGTCGCCGATCTGGATGGTGCCGTGGTTATGCAGACCGATGATGTCGCCGGCGAAGGCTTCTTCCAGTTGCTCACGCTCGGAGGAGAAGAAGGTCAGCGCATCGCCGATCCGCACATCCTTGCCGGTGCGCACGTGGCGCATCTTCATGCCTTTTTCGTATTTGCCCGAGCAGATACGCATGAAGGCAATGCGGTCGCGATGCTTGGGGTCCATGTTCGCCTGGATCTTGAAGATGAAGCCCGAGAACTTCTCTTCCACCGGCTCCACGGAGCGCTCGTGGGCGACCCGTGGCAGCGGGCGTGGCGCCCAGTCGACGACGGCGTCGAGTACATGGTCGACACCGAAGTTGCCCAGGGCCGTACCGAAGAACACCGGCGTCATGTGACCGTCGAGGAATTCCTGCTGGTTGAACTCGTGGCAGGCGCCTTGCACCAGCTCCAGCTGTTCGAGGAAACGCTCGTACTCATCACCCAGATGCGCACGGGCTTCATCGGAGTCGAGCTTCTCGATGATTTTGGTTTCGGTGCGCTCGTGACCGTGACCTGCGGTGTAGACAATGATGTAGTCGCCCGCCAGGTGATACACACCCTTGAAGTCGCGGTAGCAACCGATCGGCCAGGTGATAGGCGCAGCCTTGATCTTCAGGACCGCTTCGATTTCGTCGAGCAGTTCGATCGGGTCGCGGATGTCACGGTCGAGTTTGTTGATGAAGCTGACGATCGGCGTGTCACGCAGACGGCAGACATCCATCAGGGCGATGGTCCGTGGCTCTACGCCTTTACCGCCGTCGAGCACCATCAACGCCGAGTCCACCGCCGTCAGGGTGCGGTAAGTGTCTTCGGAGAAGTCTTCGTGGCCCGGGGTGTCGAGCAGGTTGATCATGATGAGCGGCTGTATCGCGCCAACCCTTACGAGAACACCAAGCTGTTCGGCGATGCCGCCGAGCGCAATACCGTTTACAGCCGCTGCGAAACCCTGG
>NZ_JBNNVQ010000065.1:0-33264 GCF_050280625.1 Pseudomonas sp. NPDC089569 | reverse complement strand
CGCGCCCATCGCCTGTCGGCCCGCTTGCAGTACGGCTGCACCTGGGTCAACACGCACTTCATGCTGGTCAGCGAAATGCCCCATGGCGGGCAGAAACTGTCCGGTTATGGCAAGGACATGTCGATGTATGGGCTGGAGGATTACACCGTCGTGCGGCATGTGATGTTCAAGCACTAAAAGCATCGCCTGTAGGAGCGAGCATGCTCGCGATGGACGTCAACGATGACGCGGGGATCCTGACGCCCTGCGGTGTCCTCGGGTTCTTCGCGAGCATGCTCGCTCCTACAGCGATGGCGTCACCGCAAATCCAAAGTCATCCGCTACAACGTTCTCTGACTGTTGCCAATCCCCTTGGCAATGTCGATGCCCCAATCCATCGCCGCCTCCATGTCCAGCATGTGCGGGTGGGGGTCGTGGTTCTCGTCGATCACCGTGCCGTCGGGCCGGTAGACGCCGATGAACATCCCCAACGAGCCATCCCTCAGTATCTCGGCCTTGACCTCGATACTGCAGCCGTTGGAAAGCGTTTCCTTGTGGACCAGATGGCGTTCAGTCATTGCCGCATGCCTCCCGAAGCCGCAGTGGTGCCCATTGCCAATGCTAGCTCAGCCCCCCGAGATGCGCTGACTCGCGGGACCGCCGGCCCCCCCTGACAGTTGCGTAATGCCACCTATACTTGTGCCCACCTACCCCGCACGGGGCCCGCACTGCCAACAATAAAAAGCAGAGGTGGAACATGGTCTGGCAACAAATCTACGATCCATTCCATAACCCGGTGCTTTCTACCCTCATGGCTGCCGTGCCGGTGGTGGTGATGCTGGCCTCCCTGGCGTTCTTTCATGTCAAGGCGCACATTGCCGCGCTGCTCGCCTTGGCCTCGGCGCTGGTGATCGCGATTTTCGCCTTCGGCATGCCCGCCAACATGGCCGGTTCCGCGGCGTTGTACGGCGCGGCCAACGGCCTGTTGCCCATCGGCTGGATCGTGTTGAACATCATCTTTCTGCATCGCCTGACCACCGAAAACGGCTCGTTCAAGGTGCTGCAGGATTCCCTGGCGCGGATTACCGACGACCGTCGCCTGCAGTTGTTGTTGATCGCCTTCTGCTTTGGCGCGTTCTTCGAAGGGGCCGCCGGTTTTGGTACGCCGGTGGCCGTGACCGGTGCCATCCTGATCGGGTTGGGCTTTTCACCCCTGGCCGCGTCGGGCCTGGCACTGATCGCCAACACCGCCCCGGTGGCCTTCGGTGCCCTGGGCACGCCGATCATCACCCTGGCCAAGGTCACCGGCCTCGATGAGATGGAACTGTCGATGATGGTGGGCCGTCAACTGCCGTTCTTCTCGGTCATCGTACCGTTCTGGCTGATCTGGGCCTTCGCCGGTTGGCGCAAGATGCTGGAAGTCTGGCCGGCGATTCTCGTCGCCGGCGTCAGCTTCGCCATCCCGCAATTCCTGGTGTCGAACTATCACGGGCCAATGCTGGTGGACGTGATCGCCGCACTGATATCCATGGCCTGCCTTACCGCGTTCCTCCGGGTGTGGAAACCGGCCACGGTGCACACCTCGGCCGCCCTGACCGGACGGGTCGACAACTCGAAGATCGATGCCGAACATGACAGCAAGCCCGAGCCGACTGGCACGTTCGCCGGTGATTCGCAAAAAGCCGTGTGGCGCGCCTGGCTGCCGTGGATCATCCTCACCATTTTCGTGTTCGCCTGGGGCACCCAGGGCTTCAAGAACAGTTTCGATACCCGCGCGGCCATCGATCCGGTCACCCATTCGGCCAAGCTCGACCCGCAAGGCAAGCCGCTGAGCGAAGCCAACCCGGTGTTCGCTCCGGTCCTGACGTTCACCACCATTCATCAACAGGTCGAGAAAGTGCCGCCGGTGGTGCCGGCGCCGAAGACCGAAGACGCGGTCTACAAATTCACCTGGTTCACGGCCACCGGCAGCGGCATCCTGCTGGCGGCGATTGTCGGCGGGCTGCTGATGGGCTACTCGATCCCGCAGTTGATCCGCCAGTACCTGCGCACGATCTGGGTGGTGCGCTACTCCTTGATCACCATTACCGCGATGCTCGCCCTGGGCTTCCTGACCCGCTACTCGGGCCTCGATGCCACCATGGGCCTGGCCTTTGCCGCGACGGGCGTCTTCTATCCCATGTTCGGCACGCTGCTGGGCTGGTTGGGTGTGGCCCTGACCGGTTCGGACACGGCCTCCAACGTGCTGTTCGGCGGGCTGCAACGGGTCACCTCGGAACAGCTGGGGCTGAACCCGGTGTTGATGGCCGCCGCCAACAGCTCCGGCGGGGTCATGGGCAAAATGGTCGACGCCCAGTCGATTGTGGTCGCCTCCACCGCCACCCGCTGGTACGGCCATGAAGGTGAAATCCTGCGCTACGTGTTCTTCCACTCGATTGTCCTGGCAATCCTGGTGGGCACGCTGGTGACGCTGCAAGCCTATGTCGCGCCCTTCAGTCACCTGGTGGTGGGCGGGCATTGAGCCAGTGATACGCTCAAACGATTGTTCATAAACGGATAAGTAGGCCGATGAACATTCTCTACGATGAACGCGTCGACGGCACCCTGCCCGACGTCGACAAAAACGCGCTGCTGCTGGCCCTGCAAACGCAGATGCCGACACTCGAAGTGCTGCATCAGCAGGAAGAACTCCGGCCGTACGAATGTGACGGCCTCTCGGCCTATCGCACCACACCGATGCTGGTGGTGTTGCCCCGTGACATTGCCCAGGTTCAGGGCGTGTTGCGCCTGTGCCATGCGCGGCATGTACCGGTCATCGCCCGGGGGGCGGGAACCGGTTTGTCCGGCGGCGCCCTGCCCCTGGAAAAAGGCGTGCTGCTGGTGATGGCACGCTTCAATCAGATCCTGCACATCGATCCCGCCGCCCGTACCGCGCGGGTCCAGCCGGGGGTGCGCAACCTGGCGATTTCCCAGGCCGCCGCGCCGTACGGTTTGTACTATGCGCCGGATCCGTCGTCGCAAATCGCCTGTTCCATCGGCGGCAACGTCGCGGAAAACGCAGGCGGCGTGCATTGCCTGAAGTACGGTCTGACCGTGCACAACGTGCTCCAGGTCGACATTCTCACCGTCGACGGTGAACACCTGAGCCTGGGCTCCAATGCCCTCGATTCGCCGGGCCTAGATCTTCTGGCGCTGTTTACCGGCTCCGAAGGCCTGCTCGGGGTGATCACCGAAGTCACCGTCAAGTTGCTGCCCAAACCCCAGTGCGCAAAAGTGCTGCTGGCGGCGTTCGACTCAGTGGAAAAGGCCGGCCGGGCCGTGGGCGACATCATTGCCGCCGGCATCATCCCCGGCGGCCTTGAGATGATGGACAACCTGGCCATCCGTGCCGCCGAAGACTTCATCCACGCCGGTTACCCGGTCGACGCCGAGGCCATTCTGTTGTGCGAGCTCGATGGCGTCGAAGCCGACGTTCATGACGACTGCAACCGCGTGCGCCAGGTGCTTGAACAGGCCGGTGCCGTTGAAGTGCGCCAGGCCCGGGATGAAGCCGAGCGCGTACGGTTCTGGGCCGGCCGCAAGAATGCCTTCCCGGCGGTGGGTCGTTTGTCGCCGGACTATTACTGCATGGACGGCACCATCCCGCGTCGCGAGTTGCCCGGCGTACTGCGCGCCATCGCCCGGCTGTCGGCCGAATACGGCCTGCGGGTGGCCAACGTGTTCCATGCCGGCGATGGCAACATGCATCCGCTGATTCTGTTCGATGCCAACCAACCGGGCGAACTTGCGCGCGCCGAAACCCTGGGCGGCAAGATTCTGGAGTTGTGCGTCGAGGTGGGCGGCAGCATCACCGGCGAACACGGCGTGGGCCGCGAGAAGATCAATCAGATGTGTGCGCAGTTCAACAGTGATGAACTGACCCTGTTCCATTCGGTCAAGGCAGCGTTCGATCCCGGCGGCCTGCTCAATCCCGGCAAGAACATCCCGACCCTGCACCGCTGCGCCGAGTTCGGCGCCCTGCATGTCCACGCCGGGCAGTTGCCTTTCCCTGACCTGGAGCGTTTCTGATGCAGGGCACACGCGATGTCGACGACAGCGGCGCCCTGCTGGAACAGGTCAACCGGGCACTGGAAAACGCCACGCCGCTGCGCATCCAGGGCGCCAACAGCAAATCCTTCCTGGGGCGCACAACGGCGGGCGAAATACTCGACACGCGCACTCATCGCGGCATTGTCAGCTATGACCCGACCGAACTGGTCATCACGGTACGCTGCGGCACGCCGCTGGCCGAACTTGCGCAGGTGCTCGACGACGCCGGGCAGATGCTGGCTTGCGAGCCACCTGCCTTCGGTGACGACGCCACGGTGGGCGGCATGATTGCCTGCGGGTTATCGGGGCCACGGCGCCCCTGGTCGGGGGCGGTCCGCGATTTCGTCCTGGGCACCCGGGTGATCACAGGCTCCGGCAAGCACCTGCGCTTCGGCGGTGAGGTGATGAAAAACGTCGCCGGCTACGATGTGTCGCGTCTGATGGCCGGCAGCCTTGGCACCTTGGGGCTGATCACCGAGGTGTCACTCAAGGTCCTGCCCAAGCCCCGCCAGACCTTGAGCATCAGCCTGCAAATGAGCAACGAACGGGCCTTGCAGCACCTGGCGCAGTGGGGCCAGCAACCCTTGCCGATCAGCGCCGCCTGCCATGACGGCGAGTGCCTGCACCTGCGCCTTGAGGGCGGCGAAGGTTCGGTATCGGCCGCTCGGGATCGCCTGGGCGGCGAATACCTGGACAACGCCTGGTGGGCCGACCTCAACGAACAGCGCCTGGACTTCTTCGACGAAGACCAGCCGCTATGGCGCCTGTCGCTGCCGAACAATACCCCCAGGCTGTCCCTGCCCGGCCGGCAACTGATCGATTGGGGCGGTGCCCAGCGCTGGCTCAAATCCGACGCCCAGGCGCCCTTCATCCGCCAGGTGGTCGCCGAGTTCGGCGGCCACGTGACCTGCTTCAGCCACGGTCTGACCGACAGCCCGTTCCAGCCGTTGCCCGCCGCCCTGTTGCGCTACCACCAGCGCCTCAAGCAACAACTCGATCCCCAGGGCATCTTCAACCCCGGCCGAATGTACGCGGAGCTTTGAATCATGCAGACCACCTTGAGCGAAAGCGCCCGCCGCCTGCCCCGCGCCGAAGAAGCCGACAGCATCCTGCGCACCTGCGTGCACTGCGGCTTCTGCAACGCCACCTGCCCGACCTATCAATTGCTTGGCGATGAGCTGGACGGCCCGCGAGGGCGTATCTACCTGATCAAACAGGTGCTGGAAGGCAACGAGGTCACGCAAAAGACCCAGCAGCACCTGGATCGTTGCCTGTCGTGCCGCAACTGCGAAACCACCTGTCCGTCCGGGGTCGATTATCACAACTTGCTGGACATCGGCCGCGCGGTGGTCGATGCCGCGGTGCCACGGCCGATCGGCCAGCGCTTGTTGCGCGAAGGCTTGCGCACCCTGGTGCCGCACCCGGACCTGTTCAAAGGCCTGGTCAACGGCGGCCAGGTGTTCCGCGCCCTGTTGCCCGATGCACTGCAGAGCAAGCTGCCGCGTAGCGCGACGCAGGGCGGACCGCGCCCGGCCACACGCCATGCGCGGCATGTGTTGATGCTCGAAGGCTGTGTGCAACCGGGCCTGTCGCCCAATACCAACGTGGCCGCCGCCAGGGTGCTCGATCGCCTGGGCATCAGTGTCACCCCGAGCCGCGAGGCCGGTTGCTGCGGTGCCGTGGACTATCACCTCGACGCCCAGGCCGCAGGGCTTGACCGGGCTCGTGACAACATCGACGCCTGGTGGCCGGAGATCGAAAAAGGGGTCGAGGCCATCGTGCAGACCGCCAGCGGTTGCGGTGCTTTCATCAAGGATTACGGCCATCTGCTTCGCAGCGACCCGGCCTACGCCGAAAAAGCCAGGACCGTCAGTGCGCTGGCCAGGGATCTGGTGGAAGTCTTGCGCGACGAACCCCTGGAAAAACTCGGCATACACAGTGCCCGGCGCCTGGCCTTCCACTGCCCCTGCACCTTGCAGCATGCGCAGAAACTCGGTGGTGCGGTGGAAACTCTGCTCGAACGCCTGGGGTTCAACATGACCTTCGTGCCCGACGGCCACCTGTGCTGCGGCTCTGCCGGCACCTACTCGCTGACCCAGCCGGAATTGTCCCGGCAATTGCGCGACAACAAAATGAATGCCCTGGAAAGCGGTTACCCCGAAGTGATCGTCACCGCCAACATCGGCTGCCAATCACACCTGGACGGCGCGGGCCGCACCCCGGTCCGGCACTGGATCGAAGTGGTCGAAGCCGAACTGCCTTGATTGAACCCTGGAGCACCCCATGAAGAACAAAGCCGTGCTCGGCCAGAGCGAAGTCGCAAGGATCCTCGCCACTGCGCGTGCCGAAGCCCAGTCAAACCAATGGCCGGTGAGCATAGTGGTGGTCGATGACGGCGGCCATCCCCTGGCCCTGGAACGCCTTGACGGCGCCTCGCCCATCAGCGCCTACATCGCCACGGAAAAGGCCCGGACCGCGGCCCTGGGCCGTCGCGAATCCAAAGGGTATGAGGAAATGGTCAACGGCGGACGCACCGCTTTCCTCTCGGCACCCTTGCTGACCTCCCTGGAAGGCGGTGTTCCGATCATCCATGACGGACAAGTGATCGGTGCCGTCGGGGTGTCCGGGGTCAAGGCCGAACAGGATGCGCAGGTGGCAAAAGCCGGTGCGCAGTGCCTAAGGTAATCATTTGGAATTTTCCCCCGTAGGAGCGAGGCTTGCCCGCGAAAGCGGTCTGTCTGTCAAATTGTTTTGGATTTGCCGCCGTCTTCGCGGGCAAGCCTCGCTCCTACATCGCCCGCTATCAAAGAGGAAACGCAAAGATGACCCGTCTGACCGCGAAAGACTTTGCACCGGAACTGTTGGAGCTCTACGACTACTACGCCCATGGCCTGATCAACCGCCGCGAATTTCTCGACCGGGCGGCGTTGTTCACCCTGGGCGGCTTGACTGCCAGTGCCCTGCTGGCCTCCCTGAGCCCCGATTACGCCCTCGCCGAACAGGTGGAATTCACCGACCCGGACATCCTCGCCGAGTACATCACCTACCCTTCGCCCAAAGGCAACGGACAGGTGCGCGGCTATCTGGTGCGCCCGGCCAAGGCCACCGGCAAAGTCGGCGCGGTGGTCGTCGTGCATGAAAACCGTGGCCTCAATCCTTACATCGAGGATGTCGCCCGCCGCCTGGCCAAGGCCGGATTCATCGCTCTGGCCCCGGATGGACTTACCTCGGTCGGTGGCTACCCCGGTAACGACGACAAGGGGCGTGAGCTACAGGAGAAGGTCGACCCGGAAAAACTCATGAACGACTTCTTCGCCGCTATCGAGTGGCTGATGAAACATGACGCGGGCACCGGCAAAGTCGGTATCACCGGTTTCTGCTATGGCGGCGGCGTGACCAATGCGGCGGCCGTGGCCTATCCGGAACTGGGTGCGGCGGTGTCGTTCTACGGTCGCCAGCCCGAGGCCAAGGATGTCCCGCGGATCAAGGCACCGATCATGCTGCACTACGGCGAACTGGACACGCGGATCAACGAGGGTTGGCCAGCCTACGAAAAAGCCTTGAAGGCCAATGGCAAGGTGTATGAGGCGTACATCTACCCTGGCGCCAACCATGGCTTTCACAACGACTCCACGCCGCGCTATGACGAAGCGGCGGCGAAACTGGCGTGGGATCGGACGCTGGGGTGGTTTCGCAAGTATCTGGCTTGATGGGTTGGCAGGACCGGCCCCATCGCGAGCAGGCTCGCTCCCACATTGGATCGCATTCCTCTGTGGGAGCGAGCCTGCTCGCGATGCTTTTGATTACTTGGGCTGCGCCACGGTACGCAGGTAAGGCTTGAGGGTCTTGAAGCCATCCGGGTATTTCTTTTTCGCATCCTCATCGGACACCGAAGTCGGGATGATCACGTCCTCACCCGGACGCCAGTTCACCGGGGTCGCCACGGTGTGTTTGGCATTGAGTTGCAACGAGTCGAGCAGTCGCAGCACTTCGTCGAAATTGCGCCCGGCACTCATTGGATAGATCAGCATCGCCTTGATCTTCTTGTCCGGGCCGACAATGAACACCGAACGGACCGTGGCGTTGTCCACCGCCGTGCGCGAACCGCCGCTGGCATTGGGGTGGATCATGTCATAGAGCTTGGCCACGACCAGGTTCTCGTCGCCGATCAGCGGGTAGTTGACGGCGGTGCCCTGGGTTTCCTCGATGTCGCCCACCCAGTTGTTGTGATCGCTGACCGGGTCGATGCTCAGCCCGAGGATTTTGGTATTGCGTTTGTCGAACTCCGGTTTGAGCTTGGCCAGGTAACCCAGCTCGGTGGTGCAGACCGGGGTGAAGTCCTTGGGATGGGAAAACAGGATGGCCCACTTGTCGCCAATCCATTGATGAAAATTGAGCGTGCCTTCGGTGGTTTCGGCGGTGAAATCCGGTGCTTCGTCGCCAATGCGGATGGCCATGTTCGATCTCCTTGCTGTGGTGGTCGTGGGGCGCCGTCAACGTGCCGGACGGCATTCTGGCTACGTCGAGCCGGTCAACGCGAAGCAGTATAGGAGAGCTGGCGGAACACGCTCGCCCTCCGGGAAATTAGCCTGCGAGCCTACCCGAGCAGCGCAATCAACTGGTGCCGCTGGGCATCGGTGAGCGCCGGCCCGAATCCGGCCCCGGCGTTTTCGGCCATATAGCGCGGGTTGCCGGTGCCGGGAATGACGCAGGTCACCGCCGAATGCGACAACAGGTACTTGAGGGCCAGTTGCGGCCAGGTCTTGACCCCCACTTGTGCCGCCCAGCCCGGCAACGGCTTGCCCTGCAACCGTCCGAGCAGCCCGCCACCGCCGAAAGGCCGATTGCAGATCACCGCCACGCCACGCTCACGGCACAGCGGCAGGATGCGCTTCTCGACGGCGCGATCATCCAGGGCATAGTTGATCTGCAGAAAGTCCAGGGGCTCGGTCTTGAGCACCGCTTCGACTTCCTCATGGGCCGAGACGTTGTAATGGGTAATACCGATATAACGAATGCGCCCCTGTTCCTTGAGATGGCGCAAGGTCGGCAAATGGATCTGCCAGTCCAGCAGGTTGTGAATCTGCATCAGGTCGATACGGTCGGTCTGCAAGCGCCTGAAGGATTGTTCCATTTGCGCGATGCCTTCCTCGCGGCCACGGGTCCACACCTTGGTCGCCAGGAACGCTGGCGAACGGGGCTCGTGGATCGACAGCAGCTCACCGGTGGTCTGCTCGGCGTGACCGTACATCGGCGAACTGTCGATCACCGTGCCACCCTTCTCGAACAACGCACGCAATACCCCAGGCAATTGCCTGCACGCCGGATCGGCCGCGGCGACATCAAAGCCGCGATAAGTGCCCAGCCCGACAACGGGCAGTGCTTCGGCGCTGCGAGGAATGGCGCGGGTCTGCATGGTCTTGCCTCCTGTTCCCGTTCACGGCGAACAATTGCGTCCTGCTGCCAATACCAGCGTAGTCGCCGGTTACCAAGGTCGCCGCCAGCTACACTCTGACGGCATCCCGGAGTCGCCCATGCCGTCCACTCACGTTAGTCGAATGTCCCGAACCCTGGTGTTGCTCGTCGCCATCCCGGCAGTGCTGTACCTGGCGCTGTGCGCCGCGCTGTACGTGTTTCAGCGCGCGCTGATCTACTATCCGCAACCCCTTACCGTCCACACCGTTGCAACACTCACATTGCCGGTTGACGATGCCAAGGTGCGGGTGTCGATTCGCAAGCACGAGGGCCCCAAGGCGCTGATTTATTTTGGCGGCAATGCCGAGGACGTATCGCACAGCCTGGCGCAATTTTCCGACGCCTTCCCCGATCATGCCCTGTACTTGCTGCATTACCGCGGTTACGGCGGCAGCAGCGGCTCGCCCTCCGAGGAGGCGATTGCCCGTGATGCTATGGCCCTGTTCGACAAGGTCTATACCGAGCATCCGCAAGTGGCCGTGATCGGTCGCAGTCTGGGTTCGGGTGTGGCCGTGCGCCTGGCCAGTGTTCGTCCGGTGACGAAACTGGTGCTGGTCACGCCGTACAACAGCCTGGAGGAACTCGCTGAACGCCAGTTTCCGTGGTTTCCGGTGAAATGGCTGTTAAAGGACAAATTCGAATCCTGGCGCTACGCCGGGCACATTCAAGTACCGACGCGCCTGATCGCCGCCGGGCAGGACGACGTGATTCCCGGCGACAGCACTCAACGGCTACTAGGCCATTTCCCCCCAGGCGTGGCCTCGCTTCAGGTGATCGCAGGCGCGGGGCACAATTCGATCAGCGACAGCCCGCAATACCTCAAGTCCCTGGCAGACGGGTTATAGACCCTGTAGGAGCGAGCACGCTCGCGATGGAGGCCCAGACACCGCGGGAATCCAGACAGCCCACGTCATCGTTGACGACCATCGCGAGCCTGCTCGCTCCTACAGAAATCGGGTCGGGAGCGCGCCCCAGGCAAAAAAAGTCCGGGCAAGCGCGACCACGCTTCCCGGACCAAAGGTTGCTACATGCTCTTCAAAACCCTGCCATCAGAATCGCGGCTTCACCGCCTTCCACTCCGGCTTGTAACGTTGCATCTGCCGGACGTCGTCGCGCTGGCGAATGCCGCAGGTCAGGTACTGGTCGTGCAGCTTGCCCAACTGGTCGTGGTCCAGTTCCAGGCCCAGCCCCGGAGCGCGGGTGATTTTCACGCAACCATCGACGATGGGCAGCTTGCCCCCCTTGATCACCTCTTCGTCCGGTTCCTGCCACGGATAATGGGTGTCGCAGGCGTAATCGAGATTGGGCACCGAGGCTGCGACATGGGCCATGGCCATCAGGCTGATGCCCAGGTGTGAGTTCGAGTGCATGGACACGCCAAGACCGAAGGTCTGGCACATCCTGGCCAGCACCTGGGTGTCGCGCAGGCCGCCCCAGTAATGGTGGTCGGCGAGCACGATCTGCACGCTGTCCTGCGCCACGCTGCGACGCAACTCATCGAAATCGGTGACCACCATATTGGTCGCCAGTGGCAACCCGGTGCGCTTATGCAGCTCGGCCATGCCGTCCAGGCCCGGTGTCGGGTCTTCGTAATATTGCAGGTCATCGCCCAGCAGTTCGGCCATGCGGATCGAGGTTTCCAGCGACCAGTTGCCGTTCGGGTCGATGCGCAGCGGGTAGCCGGGGAACGCTTTCTTCAACGCCTTGATGCACGACACTTCATGCTCCGGCGGCAAGGTGCCGGCCTTGAGCTTGATGCTCTTGAAACCGTAGGCCTCGATCATCCGCCGCGCCTGGGCGACGATCTGCTCTTCGTTGAGCGCCTCGCCCCAGCTGTCCGGCTTGTAGGGTGAATCGACGTGCTGCGCATACTTGAAGAACAGATAAGCGCTGAACGGAATCTCATCGCGAATCGCCCCGCCCAGCAAGTCGACCAACGGTACGTTCAGGTAATGCGCCTGCAAGTCGAGAAACGCCACTTCGAACGCCGAGTAGGCATTGCTGACCGCTTTGCTGGCGTGAGAACCGGGCGCCAGTTCCGCACCGGCCAGGCTCGCCGGTTTGTGCGCCGCCACGGTCGCCTGGACGATGGCGCGCAACTGGTTGAGGTTGAACGGGTCAAGGCCGATCAACTGACTTTGCAGTTGCTGCTGGATCGCCAGCGCCGGCGCGTCGCCGTAACTTTCGCCCAGGCCGATGTAGCCATTGTCGCTTTCGATCTCGATGATCGAGCGCAGCGCGAAGGGTTCGTGAATGCCGCTGGCATTGAGCAAGGGCGGATCCCGGAAGGCGATGGGGGTGACGGTGACTCGTGTGATTTTCAAGAGGCTGCTCCCGTTGGATCGGATTTCAGTGCTGGATGGTTATGAGGCTTTTTTGCGCGGGCCTCCCCTGCCGGCTCGCTGGTCAGCGAAGGCTGGGCGCGCGGTGCAGTGCGGGCGAAGAAAATCACGATGGCGGCCACCAGCGAAGTCAACGCCAACCCGTACAGGCCGCCCTCGATGGAGCCAGTGGTCTGCTCCAGAAAACCGAAGGCCGTCGGGGCCACGAACCCGCCGAGATTGCCGATGGAGTTGATCAGCGCAATCACCGCCGCAGCGATACGCGCATCGAGATAGCCTTGCGGGATCGGCCAGAACAAGGCCGAAGCGGCCTTGAAACCGATGGCGGCGAAACAGATGGCGACGAAGGCGAAGACCGGGCCGCCGGTGGTGGACATGAACATGCCGATCGAGGCGATCACCAGCGTCACCGCCACCCAGGCCTGCTGGAATTTCCACTTGCTGGCCAGCGCGGCGAAGCCGTACATCGCAACGATGGAGATGATCCACGGAATCGAATTGAACAGGCCGACCTGGAAATCGCCGAGGTTGCCCATTTTCTTGATCATGCTCGGCAACCAGAACGTGGCGCCGTAAATGGTCAGGGCGATGGAGAAGTAGATGAAGCAGAACAGCAGGATCTGCCGGTCGGCCAGCAATTTGAAGATCGACGGCTTGACCGTGCGGGTGGCTTCGCGCGCCTGTTGTTCCTCGGCAATGGCGGTGGTCAACGCGGACTTTTCCTCATCGCTCAGCCATTTCGCTTGCCGTGGGTGCGATTGCAGCCAGAACCAGACAAAACCGCAGAGCACGATGGAGGCAAAGCCCTCGATCAGGAACATCCACTGCCAGCCGTGCAGGCTCAAACCATTGATGTGCAGCAATGCACCGGACACCGGACCGGAGATCACCGAGGCGATGGCCGAGCCGCTGAGGAAAATCGCCATGGCCTTGCCGCGCTCGCTCGCCGGTAGCCATTGAGTGAAGTAATAAATGATGCCGGGAAAGAAACCGGCTTCGGCGGCGCCGAGGATGAAGCGCAGCAGATAGAAACTGGTCTCGCCGCGCACAAAGGCCATCGCCATGGCGGCGGCGCCCCAGGTGAACATGATGCGCGTCAGCCAGGCTCGCGCGCCGTAGCGTTGCAGCAGCATGTTGGACGGCACTTCGAAGATCGCGTAACCGACGAAGAACAGGCCGGCGCCCAGGCCATAGGCGGCCGCACCAATGCCCAGGTCGGTCTCCATGTGGCTGCGCACGAAGCCAATGTTGACCCGGTCGATATAGTTGACGATGAACATGATCACGAACAGCGGCAGGACGTGGCGCTTGACCTTGGCGGCAGCGCGGGCGAGCACGTTCGGGTCGGGTGGACTCTGGTGGGTTTTCAAGGGGCGACTCCCGATCATTGTTTTTTTAGGGATAGCTTCAGGGGCTGCTTGAGCCATGGACCGATCATGGACGCCGACATTGATCCCGTCTAATCTAACTTGGCATTCGATTGATACCCGGATTAGATCAATGTTCGAACTGACTCAACTGCGCTGCTTTACCACCGTGGCCACCGAGCTGAATTTCCGTCGCGCCGCCGAACGCCTCAACATGACCCAGCCACCGCTGAGTCGGCAGATTCAGTTGCTGGAGCATCACCTGGGGGTCGAGCTGTTCACCCGCAGCACCCGCAGCGTCGCCCTCACTGCCGCGGGTCGGGCCTTCTTCATCGAGGCACAAAACCTGCTGGAACGCGCCCAGCAAGCCGCCGTGACGGCAAGGCGCTTTGCCGAGGGCGACATCGGTTCGGTGAACATCAGTTTTGTCGGCAGCGCGGTGTACGAGTTCCTGCCCAAAGTCATCGCCGAGGCGCGACTGACGCAGCCCCACGTCAAGATCGACCTGACGGAAATGAACACCTACCAGCAACACGAGGCCCTGCGCGCCCGTCGCATCGACCTGGGCATCACCCGCGCGCCCCTGCTGGAGCCCGGTTACTCCACCGAATGCCTGGTGCGCGAACCCTTCGTGCTGGCGGTACCCAGTTCGCATCCGTTGGCCACCGCTGCCACCGTCTCGGTCCAGGACCTCGACGCCCAACCCTTTCTGATGTACTCCCATGCCGCCTACCCGCCGTTCAACGAATTGCTGACCGGTATGTTGCGCTCGGCCCGCGTCGCCCCGGACTACGTGCAATGGCTCGGTTCATCCCTGACCATCCTCGCCCTGGTCAACGCGGCGATGGGCCTGGCCCTGGTGCCCCGCTGCGCCACCAGCGTGGTGTTCAGGAACGTGGTGTTTCGCGACATCGATCTGGGTGAAGGGGTGCAAAGCGAACTGCACCTGATCTGGCGCGAGAACAATGACAACCCGGCCTTCGCCATGTTGCTGGAAGGCATCCGGCGCGCGGTCCGCGAGGGTTGGGGCGCGTAGCACACAGAGCCCTTGCGCAACACAGATTCCCTGTAGGAGCGAGCAAGCTCGCGATGGAGGCCCGAACACCGCGGGCATCCAGACAGCTCACGTCATCGTTGACGACCATCGTCGGAACGCCGCCCGGAGCCTGCTCGCTCCTACAAGAATCACGCCTTGGGCTGGTGCACCTCGCCCCGCGTCGCAATAAAAAAGTGCATGGGTCGGTCGAGCCTTGACCGCCCGAGCCCCCGCAAACCCCGCAGGCTGCTCCTTGCAGGTTGTGGCCCGCTGTTTGCAAATCCCTGATACGCAGTCAACGCAGATTGCACCTATACGACAAAGGCGCCGTGTAGCCCCCGTTTCGACGGAGGGCCGCATGGCGCCTTTTACGTTTGTGGGCCGGCCGGGTGCCGGCAGCGTTTCGAGGAATGAGGATGGCAGACAACACCGTACGCAGCGTATGCCCCTATTGTGGCGTGGGCTGCGGCATCGTCATGCAGGTCGAGGGCAACCGGGTGATCAAGGTCACCGGCGACAAGACCCATCCGACCAACTTTGGCCGGCTCTGCACCAAGGGCACGACTTGCGGACAGGCCATCGCCGAATCCGGCCGGATGGAGCACGCCTACCTGCGCCAGGCCCGCGACCATGACCCGGCGCGGGTCGCGATGGACAAGGCCATCCTCGAAACGGCCGGCAGGCTGCGCGGCATACTCGATCGCCATGGGCCGGATGCGCTGTCGTTCTACGTGTCGGGACAGATGTCGCTGGAAGCCCAGTACCTGATCAACAAACTGGCCAAGGGCTTTGTCCGCACGCCCAACATCGAATCCAACTCGCGTCTGTGCATGGCCAGCGCCGGCAGCGGTTACAAGCTCTCGCTCGGTGCCGACGGGCCGCCCGGCGCCTATCAGGATTTCGATCACGCGGACCTGTTCTTCGTCATCGGCGCCAACATGGCTGACTGCCATCCGATTCTGTTCCTGCGCATGATGGACCGGGTCAAGGCCGGCGCCCGGCTGATCGTGGTCGACCCGCGACGCAGCGCCACGGCGGAAAAGGCCGGGCTGTTCCTGCAAATCCGCCCCGGTACCGACCTGGCACTGCTCAATGGCTTGCTGCACCTGCTGGTGAAAAACGGCCATACCGACCCGGCCTTCATCGCCTCGTTCACCGAAGGCTGGGACGCCATGCCGGAATTCCTCGACGATTATTCGCCGCCCAGGGTGGCGCACATCACTGGCCTTGCCGAAGCGGACATTCGCCAGGCCGCCCAATGGATCGGCGAAGCGGCCGAGTGGATGAGTTGCTGGACCATGGGGCTCAACCAGAGCACCCACGGCACCTGGAACACCAACGCCCTGTGCAACCTGCACCTGGCCACCGGCGCGATCTGCCGGCCGGGCAGCGGGCCGTTTTCCCTGACCGGGCAACCCAATGCCATGGGCGGTCGCGAAATGGGCTACATGGGCCCCGGCCTGCCCGGCCAGCGTTCGGTGCTGGTGGACGCCGACCGGGCCTTTATCGAGGATCTGTGGAGCATCCCCCGCGACAGCCTGCCGCGTACCAGCGGCGCGGGCACCGTGGCGATGTTCGAGCAAATGGCGGCGGGCCGGATCAAGGCCTGCTGGATCATCTGCACCAACCCGGTGGCGTCGGTGCCCAACCGCCGCACGGTGATCGAGGGTTTGCAGGCCGCCGAACTGGTCATCACCCAGGACGCCTACCTCGACACCGAGACCAACCGCTACGCCGACATCCTGCTGCCCGGTGCGCTGTGGGCCGAGGCCGAAGGGGTGATGATCAATTCCGAGCGCAACCTGACGCTGATGCAAAAAGCCGTGGACGCCCCCGGCGAAGCGCTGGCCGACTGGCAGATCATCGCCAGGGTGGCCTGCGCCATGGGTTTTGCCGGAGCCTTCACCTACGGTTCTGCGGCCGAGGTGTTCGAGGAGATCAAGCGCGCCTGGAATCCGAAGACTGGCTATGACATCCGCGGCGCCAGTCATGCGCGCCTGCGGGAGAAACCGCTGCAATGGCCATGCGCCGAACATGATCTTGAAGACCGCCATCCGATTCGCTATCTCAACAACGGTCTGAGTCAGACGCTGAAGGTCGATGCCGATGGCAGCCGCCCGGCGCTCGCCTTTGCCACCGAGCACGGCAAGGGCATCTTCTTCGCGCGTCCACACCTGCCACCGGCGGAAATGCCCGATAAAACCTTTCCCCTTGTGCTCAACACCGGACGCCTGCAACACCAGTGGCACACCCTGACCAAGACCGGCAAGGTTGCGACCCTGAACAAGCTCAATCCCGGGCCGTTCGTTGAGATTCATCCGGACGACGCCGCCACATTCGGCATTCGCGACAAGGACCTGGTCGAAGTGAGTTCCGTGCGTGGTCGCGCCGTACTGCCGGCCGTGGTGACGGACCGGGTGCGCCCCGGCAACTGTTTTGCGCCCTTTCACTGGAATGATGTCTTCGGTGAAAACCTGGCGATCAATGCGGTGACCCACGACGCGGTCGACCCGATTTCGCTGCAACCGGAATTGAAGTTCTGCGCCGTCGCCCTGCAAAGGGTCGAGCTGATCGAACATCAGTTCCTCGAAGTGCCCGGACCTGCGGCCAACGAGCTGCACCCGGTTTGCCCCATTCCCACCGCCTGCCCCTCTCAAGAGGAACCCGCCATGTCGTGTATCGAGGCCTTTGCCGATCTCGTCGGCGTCAGTCGCCTGCCCTCTCCATCCCTCAATGATCAGGAGCGCCTGTACCTCGCCGGTTTCGTCAGTGGCCTGCAATCCACGGCGGGCCGGCAAGCGGTGGGCGTGCCCGTCCTGCCCGCCAACGCGCCCCTGGCCAGCGACACGCGGTTATGGCTCGACGGTGTGCTGGGTGGCTTGTTCAGCCGGGTCGAGACCACCACACCGGCGTTGGGCAACAGCACTGAACCGGTCAACGTCAAACCGGCCGTGACCTTGTTGTGGGCCTCGCAAACCGGGAATGCCGAAACGCTGGCCGAGCGATTTGCCGGTCGTTTACGCGAGGGTGGTATCAGCGTGGAGTTGAGCGCGATGGCGGATTTCCCGCCGGAAAGACTCGCCGGCACGCAAAACCTGGCCCTGATCAGCAGCACCTTCGGCGACGGCGATGCACCGGACAATGGCGAGGGTTTCTGGCAAACCCTGAGCAGTACCCAGACACGCCTGGAGTCCCTGCGCTTTGCCGTGCTGGCCCTGGGCGATGCCAATTACGACCAGTTCTGCCGGCACGGCAAACAACTCGACCGACGCCTTGAAGAGCTCGGTGCGACGCGGTTGCTGGAGCGGGTCGATTGCGACACGGAGTTCGAGGCGCGAGCCGATCAATGGCTGAGCGAGTTGCTGTTGTCGTTGCAACCGCAAACGGCAAAGCCCACCGCGCTCGCCACGGCCAGTCCGGTCTCGACACCGGACAAGGCCAACCCTTACGCCTCCCGATTGCTGAGCAACCTGCACCTCAACAGCCAGAGCGCCAACAAAGAGACCCGCCTGTTTTCCCTGGCGCTGGACGATTCCGGGCTCCGTTACGAGGCCGGCGATGCCCTTGGCGTGTGGCCACGCAACTGCCCGGAGCTGGTCAGTGAGATGCTGGCATTGACAGGGCTGGCTGGCGATGCATCGGTCAATGTCGACAAGGTCGGCGAGCTGCCCTTGCGGCAGGCATTGGCCGAACACTTTGAAATCGCCCGCCCCGGCAGCGAGACGTTGGCCTTCATTGCGGAGCGCTCGCGCAATCCGGCGTTGAAACAACTGCTGGGCAGTGAACGCAAGGCTGAACTGAAAGAATGGTTATGGGGCCGGCAACTGGCGGACGTGTTGCAAGAATTTCCGGTGGACTGTTCTGCCCCTGAATTACTGGGCACCCTCAAGCGCCTGCAACCGCGCCTGTACTCGATTTCTTCGAGCCCCAAGGCGCATCCGCAAGAGGTTCACCTGACCGTGGCCGCTGTGCGCTATGGCAAGCGCAAGGGCGTGTCCTCGACCTTCCTCGCCGACCGGGCCGGGGACATCGACGTGCCGGTGTTCGTGCAACAGTCCAGGCACTTTCGGGCACCGGCCGACGGCAACGTGCCGATGATCATGATCGGCCCCGGTACGGGTGTGGCACCGTTTCGCGCCTTCCTGCAGGAACGCCGCGCACGGGGCGACCTGGGCAGGAACTGGCTGTTCTTTGGTGAGCAACACGCTGAAAGCGACTTCTACTATCGCGACGAATTGCAAGGCATGCAGCGCGATGGCCTGCTGACGCAATTGAGCCTGGCGTTTTCCCGTGATCAGGCACAGAAGATCTACGTGCAGGATCGCATCCGCGAACAAGGGGCCGAGCTGTGGCGCTGGCTGCAGGAAGGTGCGCAGTTGTACATCTGCGGCGATGCCACCCGGATGGCCAGGGATGTCGACCAGACCCTGCGCCGAATCGCCCAGGATCATGGCGGACTGTGCACCGAAGGCGCGGCGGACTACTGGCGGCAGATGAGTGAGCAGAAGCGTTATCTGCGGGATGTTTACTGACGATGGGGCGCATCATGCAGTGCCTTCGAAAACGCCTTTGCCGGTAGGAGCCAGGCTTGCCGGCGAAGGCGGACCCAACGTCATGCAGCGCCGTCGAAAACGCCTTCGCCTGTAGGAGCGAGGCTTGCCCGCGAAGGCGAACCCGACGTCATGCAGCGCCTTGGAAAACGCCTTCGCCGGCAAGCCTGGCTCCTACGAAATTGGCGGCGCCACGAAATATCGGTGTTGCACGGCTCTGTGGGAGCTGGCTTGCCAGCGATGGCGGCTTCGCGTCGTGCAGCGCCATCGAAAACGCCTTCGCCTGTAGGAGCGAGGCTTGCCCGCGAAGGCGACCTCAAGTCATGCGGTGAATTCGAAAACGCCTTCGCCGGCAAGCCTGGCTCCTACGGAACTGGGGGGCGCCCAAACAACAGGCATGTGCCGCGACCCTGTGGGAGCTGGCTTGCCAGCGATGGCGGCCCGACGTCATGCAGCGCCCTCAAAAACGCCTTCGCTGTAGGAGCCAGGCTTGCCAGCGATGGCGGCCCGACGTCATGCAGCGATATAAAATACGCCTTCGCTTGTAGGAGCGAGGCTTGCCCGCGAAGGCGGCCTCAAATCATGCGGTGAATTCGAAAACGCCTTCGCCGGCAAGCCCGGCTCCTACGGATTCGAAGGGGGGGCGCCCACAAAGTTTGGGCTCAAATCAACAGGTCTTCATAGAACGCGCCAAATGGACGCTCGGGGTGGGCCAGCTGGATTTCCAGAATCCACAGGCCGGTATTCGGGTATTGGTCCAGAGCGCCAAGATCGCCACCGCGGTGAATCGAGTGAGGAAAATCGCTGACCCGGTGGCCCTTGATATCGAGGTTGAGTTTCCAGCCCATGGCATCGGCCTGGGCGGCTGCATAGTCATACAGCGCCACACCGGTCACCCGCTCGCTGCGCCAGAAGCTTTCGACCCGGTCGAACAGTTCCCTGGCCGCTGCGGCGCAGGCAATCATCTGTGGATCGGTGCCGGTGGTGAAAGTCGCGCCGGCATCCCCCTCATGTCCTTGCCACACAACCCCCATGTCGATGAAGAAAATATCGTCGGTGCCCAGTTGCGGATCGCCGTCGGAACGCTGCTTGAAGGTCTTGAGGGTGTTGGCGCCGAAGCGAACCAGCAGCGGATGCCAGATCCGGTCCATGCCCAGCTCCGCCAGAATCTCCTTGCCGCGCAACTGCGCCTCGGACTCGCGCATGCCGGGAACAATGACCCCGGCAATCCGTTCGATAGCTTTCCAGGTCATCTGCTGTGCGTGACGCATCGATTCCAGTACATACCGCTCGCCTACCGCTTCTTTGCCGCTCAAGACCGTGCTCATCATTCATTCCCTGTGTAAGAAGGTGAAGGCTTTACGCTATATAGATTTGTATATTGCGATATCCATCGGCAAAGATACAGCGCCGGGTTACTGCAACTGCGCCTGGATCTTCTGCACCACCCCTTGCATCGCCGGCAAATAGCGACGTGCGGCTTCTTCCACCGACATCGCCTTGGCGATGTACACCAGGTTCAGGCACCCCATGACCCGGGCTTGATGGGTAATCGGGATGGCAATGGCAGCGATCTTGCGCTCCTGCCCCCAGTGCGAATTGTTCTCACCGTAGCCTCTGCCAAGGGTGTGCTCGACCAGGCGTTCGACAAAACGGCGATCGGCGGCCAGGGCCGATTGTTCGTCCTCGCGGGCGATCATCAGCTCGATCAGTTCTTCGCGCTCGGCGGGCGGACAGTAGGCAAAGTACGCGCGGCCCGTGGCGGTCATCAGCAAGGGCAGGCGCCGGCCAACCATGGAGCGGTGAAACGACAGGCGGCTGAAGCGATGAGTGGTCTCGCGGATCACCATCGCGTCGCCGTCCAGGGTGCACAGGTCAGTGGGCCAGACCACCTCCTGCAACAGCTCGCCGAGCAAGGGCGCGGCAATCGAGGAGATCCATTGTTCGTCACGAAATCCTTCGCTCAATTCGCGCACTTTCATCGTCAGTCGATAACTGTCATCCGACTCGCTGCGACGCACGTAACCCTCGGCCTGCAAGGTTTCCAGCAAGCGTCGCACCGTGGTGCGATGCAGGCCGCTCTGCTCGGCCAATTGCGCCGTGCTGGCCCCGCCGTCGAAGCGGTTCAAGCCGTTGATCAGGGCCAGGCCGCGCATCAGGCCGCGTACGGACTTGTATTCTGTCTCGCTCATTGATCACTCCAATTTCGTTGTAAATCAACGATGTGCACTCAGTGCACACTAGCAAGGGTTGTCGTTGTCCACCAGCCCGACGATTTCCATACTGCGCCCCAACAAGAAATCCAAAAGCGCTGTACGGAGAACCCCATGAGTCTTGTCCCCACTCCCGCAACCGTGGAACTGACCACCGACGTCGCCATTGTCGGCGCCGGCCCTGTCGGCCTGATGATCGCCAACTACCTGGGTCAGTGTGGCGTGAAAGTCACCCTGGTGGAAAAACTCGACAGCCTGATCGACTATCCCCGCGCCATCGGTCTGGACGACGAAAGCCTGCGCACCTTTCAGGCCGTCGGCCTGGCCGAAGCCGTGCTGCCCCACACCACACCCTGGCACGCCATGCGCTTCCTGACGCCCAAGGGTCGCTGCTTTGCCGACATCCAGCCAAAGACCGACGAGTTCGGCTGGTCGCGGCGCAATGCATTCATTCAACCCCTGGCCGACCGTGTACTGTTCGACGGCTTGCAGCGCTTCGACAACGTCAAGGTGCTGTTCAGCCGCGAGCTCGAAAGCTTCGAGCAGAGCGATAGCGCGGTAGTGCTCAACCTCAAGGACAAGAACGGTCGCGGCGAACGCCTGCAGGCCCGTTACCTGATCGGTTGCGACGGCGGCAACAGCCTGGTGCGGCGCAGCCTGGACATCAGTTTCGAGGGCAAGACCGCGCCGAATCAGTGGATCGTGGTCGACATCGCCAACGACCCGCTGAGCACGCCCCACGTCTACCTGTGCTGCGACCCGGTGCGGCCTTATGTGTCCGCCGCCCTGCCCCATGGCGTGCGCCGTTTCGAGTTCATGGTCATGCCCGGCGAAACCGAGGCCGAGCTGAGCAAACCGCACAACATGCGCAAACTGCTCGGCAAGGTGCTGCCCAACCCCGACAACATCGAACTGATCCGCAGCCGCGTCTATACCCACAACGCGCGCCTGGCCGGCCGTTTCCGTCAGGGACGCGTGCTGCTGGCCGGCGATGCCGCGCACATCATGCCGGTGTGGCAAGGCCAGGGTTACAACAGCGGCATGCGCGACGCTTCGAACCTGGCGTGGAAGTTGTCGCTGGTGATCAAGGGCCTGGCGGCCGACAGCCTGCTCGACAGCTATGAGCAGGAACGTCGCGACCACGCCAAGGCCATGATCGATCTGTCGGTGCTGGCCGGCCATGTGCTGGCGCCGCCAAGACGCTGGCACGGCACCCTGCGCGACGGTGTGTCCTGGCTGCTCAACTACGTGCCGCCAGTCAAACGTTACTTCCTGGAAATGCGCTTCAAGCCGATGCCGCAGTACACCCAGGGTGCGCTGATCGTGCCGCAGGAAAAGTCCTCCCCCGTGGGCAAGATGTTCATTCAGCCACAGGTACTGACCGAGGCCGGCGAACACGTGCTGCTCGACGAAGTGATCGGCAAGAACTTCGCCATCATCGCCTGGGGCTGCGACCCGACCTGGGGCCTGAGCGACGCTCAGGTCGAGCAATGGAAAGCCTTGGGCACACGCTTCATTCAGGTGTTGCCGGATGTCCAGCTGCGGGCCGCCAGCGACGCAGCCGCCGAAGTCATTCGTGTCGGTGACAGCACCGGCCGGATCCGCGAATGGTTCGCCCAGGGCACTGCGTCCATTGCCCTGGTGCGTCCGGACCGCTTCCTCGCCGCACTCGCCATTCCGCAAACCGTCGGCCAGGCCTGCGACCAATTGGCCGTGGCGATCAAGGCGCTGCCACACACCGCCGCGACCGTCGTCGCCAGCAAGGTGGCTTGAGATGAGCGCCTATCTGCACTGCCTGTCGCACACCCCGCTGGTGGGTTATGTCGACCCTGCGCCCGAGGTGCTGGCCGAGGTCGATGCGGCCATCGCCGAGGCCCGTGAGCGCATCGCCCGTTTCAACCCCGAGTTGATCGTGCTGTTCGGCCCGGACCACTACAACGGCTTCTTTTACGACGTGATGCCGGCGTTCTGCATCGGCATGGCGGCGGACGCCATCGGCGATTTCGGCACCGCCGCCGGTGCCCTCGATGTGCCCAAACCGCTGGCCGAGGCCTGTGCCCAATCGGTTCTGGATGCCGGCGTCGATACTGCCGTGTCCTACCGCATGCAGGTCGACCACGCCTTCGCCCAGCCATTGGAGCTGTTGCTCGGCGGCCTGCAAGGCTGCCCGGTGATACCGGTGTTCATCAACTCGGTGGCCGTGCCCCTGCCCGGCTTCAAGCGCGCCCGCCTGCTCGGCGAAGCCATTGGTCATTGGGCCAGATCGCTGAACAAGCGGGTGCTGTTCCTCGCCTCCGGTGGCCTGTCGCACCAGCCGCCGGTACCGGAGCTGGCCACGGTCGATGCGCGCATGGCCGATCGCCTGATGGGCAGCGGGCGGCAGTTGCCGGCCGATGAGCGCCAGGCGCGGCAAAACCGCGTCATCCAGGCCGCGCGGGATTTCGTCGAAGACCAGAACAGCCTGCACCCGCTCAACCCTGAGTGGGACCGGGGCTTTCTCGACACCCTCGAACAGGGCCGCCTGAGCGATCTCGATGCGCTGGGCAACGACGAGCTTTCGGCGCTGGCCGGCAAGTCCACCCACGAAGTGAAAACCTGGGTCGCCGCCTTCGCCGCGCTGTCCGCCTTCGGTCCTTACCAGGCCGAAGGCCGCTACTACCGCCCGATTCCCGAGTGGATCGCAGGCTTCGGCGCCCTGGGTGCGCTGCCCCTGAACAACAGCCACTGAACACCAGCCACTGAACAACAACCACAAATGCCAGGAACCGCCATGACTGCCCCTGCGTTCACCGAAGCTTCCACCAGCCGCTTTGCCCGTATCAAGGAAGGCGACCTGGACCTGCAACTGCATTACAACGATGTCGGCCAAGGTACAGAGACCGTGGTCATGCTCCACGGCTCCGGTCCCGGCGCCAGCGGCTGGGCCAACTTCCACCGCAATATCGAGCCGCTGGTCGACGCCGGTTACCGCGTGATCCTGATGGACTGCCCGGGCTGGAGCAAAAGCGACCCGATCGTCTGCGACGGCTCGCGCTCGGACCTCAACGCCCGCGCGCTCAAAGGCCTGCTGGACGTGCTGGACCTGGACCGCGTGCACATCATCGGCAACTCCATGGGTGGCCACAGCACCGTGGCCTTCGCCCTGTCGTACCCGCAGCGCATCGGCAAACTGATTCTGATGGGCGGCGGCACCGGCGGCCCGAGCGCTTTCGTGCCGCAGCCGACCGAAGGCATCAAGCTGATCGGCGCGCTGTACCGCGAGCCGACCATCGAGAACCTGAAGAAGATGATGAACGTCTTCGTTTTCGATGCCAGCAGCATGACCGACGAACTGTTCCAGACCCGCCTGGACAACATCCTGGCGCGCCGCGATCACCTGGAAAACTTCGTCAAGAGCAGCACCTTGAACCCCAAGCAATTCCCGGACTTCAGTCACCGCCTGCACGAAATCAAGGCACAAACCCTGATCGTCTGGGGCCGCGAAGACCGCTTCGTGCCCATGGACACCGGCCTGCGTCTGCTGGCTGGTCTACCCGACGCCCAGTTGCATGTGTTCAACCGTTGCGGTCACTGGGCCCAGTGGGAACACGCCGAGACCTACAACCGCCTGGTCCTGGACTTCCTGACCCATTGATGCGCGAGGCCGACATGAACCCGACTCAAGACACCCTGGAACAACTGGCCGCCGACCTGCGTCGGGCCGAAGCCCACAGCGAGGCCATCGCCCCTTTGCGCGAGCAGATCGGTGAAGACAACGCTCAAGCCGCCTACACCATTCAGCGCCTCAACGTCGCCCACGCCGTGGGGGCCGGCCGCCGCGTGGTCGGTCGCAAGATCGGCCTGACCAACCCGAAAGTGCAGCAACAGCTGGGCGTCGACCAGCCGGACTTCGGCACCCTGTTCGCCGACATGTGCTACGGCGACAACGAAAGCGTTCCGACAGACCGGGTGCTGCAACCGAAGATCGAAGCCGAAATCGCGCTGATCCTGGCCCACGACCTGCCGCGCGCCGACACCACGTTCGCCGATGTCATGGCGGCGGTGGGCGGGGTCGCGCCGGCACTGGAAATCGTCGGTAGCCGCGTCCAGGGCTGGAACATCCGCTTCGTCGATACCGTCGCCGACAACGCCTCCAGCGGTTGCTTCGTGCTCGGCGGCCCGGTGCGCCGGCTCGAGGGCCTGGACCTGCGCGCGGCCGCCATGCGCATGACCCGCAATGGCGAACAGGTCTCCACCGGCAGTGGTGCCGAATGCCTGGGTCACCCGCTCAATGCCGCCGTCTGGCTGGCGCGCACCATGGCACGCCTGGGCGATCCGCTGCGCGCCGGCGACATCATTCTGACCGGCGCACTCGGGCCGATGGTCGCGGTGGCCGCTGGCGATCGTTTTGAAGCCGAGATCGAAGGCATTGGCCGCGTCGCTGTCGACTTTGCATAAGAGGCAAACACCATGAAAAAGCTCAAAGTCGCCATCATCGGCTCCGGCAACATCGGCACCGATCTGATGATCAAGATCCTGCGCAACGCCAAACACCTGGAAATGGCCGTGATGGTCGGCATCGACCCGGCCTCCGATGGCCTGGCCCGCGCCCAGCGCATGGGCGTGGCCATCACCCATGAAGGCGTCGAAGGCCTGAGTTGCATGGAGGTGTTCCAGGACATCGATTTCGTCTTCGATGCCACCTCCGCAGGCGCCCACGTGAAGAACGATGCGTTCCTGCGCGCGATCAAACCCGGCATCCGCCTGATCGACCTGACCCCGGCGGCCATCGGCCCCTACTGCGTGCCGGTGGTGAACCTGGAGCAGAACCTCGACCAGCTCAACGTCAACATGGTCACCTGCGGTGGCCAGGCGACCATCCCGATGGTTGCCGCCGTTTCGCGCGTGGCCAAGGTGCATTACGCCGAGATCGTCGCGTCGATTGCCAGCAAGTCGGCCGGCCCCGGTACCCGCGCCAACATCGATGAGTTCACCGAGACCACCTCCCAGGCCATCGAAGTGATCGGCGGCGCGGGCAAGGGCAAGGCGATCATCGTGATGAACCCGGCCGAACCGCCGTTGATGATGCGCGACACGGTGTTCGTGCTGTCCGAGGCCACCGATCAATCGCAGGTCGAAGCCTCGATCATCGAGATGGCCGTGGCGGTCCAGGCCTATGTGCCGGGCTATCGCCTCAAACAGCACGTGCAGTTCGACGTCATCCCCGAAGACGCGCCGCTGAACATTCCCGGCCTGGGCAAATTCTCCGGCCTGAAAACCTCGGTGTTCCTCGAAGTCGAAGGCGCCGCCCATTACCTGCCGGCCTACGCCGGCAACCTCGACATCATGACCTCCGCTGCCTTGGCCACCGCCGAGCGCATGGCGCAGTCGATGCAACAGGCCTGAGGAGACCGACATGAACGGCAAGAAACTCTACATCTCCGACGTCACCCTGCGCGACGGCAGCCACGCAGTGCGCCACCAGTACTCGCTGCAGAACGTGCAGGACATCGCCCGCGCGCTGGACAAGGCCCGCGTCGATGCCATCGAAGTGGCCCACGGCGATGGCCTGCAAGGGTCGAGCTTCAACTACGGCTTCGCCGCCCACACCGATCTGGAATGGATCGAAGCCGCCGCCGACGTGATCAGCCACGCGAAAATCACCACGCTGTTGCTGCCCGGCATCGGCACGGTGCATGACCTCAAGGCAGCCTACAACGCCGGGGCCCGGGTGGTGCGCATCGCTACCCATTGCACCGAGGCCGATGTGTCGAAACAGCACATCGAATACGCGCGCGAACTGGGCATGGACACCGTGGGCTTTCTGATGATGAGCCACATGATCCCCGCCGAGCAGCTGGCCGCCCAGGCCAAATTGATGGAAAGCTACGGCGCCACCTGCGTGTACATGGCCGACTCCGGCGGTGCGATGAACATGCAGGACGTGCGTGATCGCTTCCGTGCGTTCAAGGCTGTCTTGAAGCCCGAAACCGAAACCGGCATGCACGCCCATCACAACCTGTCGCTGGGCGTGGCCAACTCGATCACCGCGGTCGAGGAAGGCTGCGACCGCATCGATGCCAGCCTCGCCGGCATGGGCGCCGGTGCCGGCAACGCGCCGCTGGAAGTGTTCATCGCTGCCGCCGACCGCCTGGGCTGGAACCACGGCACCGACCTGTACACCCTGCTCGATGCCGCCGATGACATCGTGCGACCACTGCAGGACCGGCCGGTGCGGGTCGACCGCGAGACCCTGGCGCTGGGCTATGCCGGCGTTTACTCAAGCTTCCTGCGCCATGCCGAAATCGCCGCGGCCAGGTACGGCCTCAAGACCCTCGACATCCTGGTCGAGCTGGGCAAGCGGCGCATGGTCGGCGGCCAGGAAGACATGATCGTCGACGTGGCGCTGGACCTGCTCAAACGCTGACCCCACACCCTCCCCCTCCCTTGTAGGAGCCAGGCTTGCCGGCGAACAGCGATCTCAAGGACGCCTTCGCCGGCAAGCCTGGCTCCTACGGGGGTCGTAACGAATAACAACAATAAAACGGGTATCGCCCATGACATCGCTGAACGTGACAACACCGCTCTTTCTGGCGCGGACCATCGGTCTGTGCTTCCTCGTCGCCCTGATGGAAGGTCTTGACCTGCAAGCCTCGGGGATCGCCGCCCAGGGAATGGCGGCTGCATTCCAACTGGACAAATTGCACATGGGCTGGGTCTTCAGTGCCGGGATTTTCGGTTTGCTGCCCGGTGCATTCCTCGGTGGCCTGCTGGCCGACCGCATCGGTCGCAAACGCGTGCTGATGGCTTCGGTGGCCCTGTTCGGGCTGTTCTCGCTGGTGACGGCCATGGCCTGGGACTTCAACAGTCTGATGGTCGCCCGCTGCCTGACCGGTGTGGGACTGGGCGCCGCCCTGCCCAACCTGATCGCGCTGACCAGCGAAGTCGCCGGTCCGCGTTTGCGCGGCAGCGCCGTGAGCCTGATGTACTGCGGCGTGCCCCTGGGTGCGGCGCTGGCGGCCAGCATCGGCATTGCCGAACTGGCCGGTGGCTGGCAGGTGGTGTTCTATGTCGGCGGCGTGGTGCCGCTGTTGATCGTGCCGCTGCTGGGGCTTTATCTGCCGGAGTCGGCGCAGTTTCGCGACGCCCGTGAGAGCGCGCCTGTCGGTGTCGTGCGAGGGCTGTTCCGTGAAGGCGCGGCGCTGCCGACCCTGATGATCTGGGTCAGCTACTTCTTCACCCTGATGGTGGTGTACATCCTGATCAACTGGCTGCCCAGCCTCTTGGTTGGCCAAGGCTTCAGCGGTCGCCAGGCCAGTTGGGTGATGTTGGCGCTGCAGTTCGGTGCGGCGTTCGGCACCTTGTTGCTCGGTTGGGTGATGGACCGCTTGCCGGCCTGGGCGCTGGCGGCGCTGATCTATGTCGGCATTCTCGCTTCGCTGACCGCGCTGGGCCTGGCCAGCCAGTGGGAGAGCATGCTGGCGGCCGGTTTTGTTGCCGGTTTTTTCGCCACCGGCGGGCAATGTGTGCTGTATGCCCTGGCCCCGCATTTCTATCGCCCCTCGATACGCGCCACGGGTGTCGGCAGCGCGGTCGCCATCGGCCGCCTGGGCGCCATGAGCGGCCCGTTGGTAGCCGGCAAGATGCTCGCGCTGGGCACCGGGACCACCGGCGTGATGATGGCTTCAGCACCGGGCATCGTCATCGCTGCGCTGGCGATGTTCTACCTGTCGGTGCGACGCAACGGTTACGCGGCCGACTGAAGTTTGCCGGCTGACAACTGATCCGTAACACCCCGCGCCGCGACGGCGCGGGCTCACTCCAACAACAATAAAGTGAACACTGCCATGCTCTTGAATTCTCATGGGGCGCTCAGCGCCTGCGCCTGCGTTTTAGTCACCGGCCAGGCTTGCGCCAGCGGATTTGTCGACGACAGTCACGCCGATCTGGTGATGCGCAACTACTACTTCGATCGCAACTACGTGAATGCAACGCCCCAGGCCGCGGCCCGCGAATGGGCGCAGGGCTTCATCCTCAACCTGCGCTCGGGCTACACCGAAGGCCCGGTCGGCTTCGGCCTGGATGCCCAGGGACTGCTCGGCGTAAAGCTGGACTCTTCGCCGGATCGCACCGGCACCGGCCTGCTGCCGTACAACCCCGTCACCCGGGAACCTGCCAGCGAATATTCGGAACTGGGCCTGACCGCCAAGGCCCGTGTATCGAAAAGCGAGCTGCAAGTGGGCACCATCAGCACCTTCCTGCCGATTGCCTTTGCCAGCCCGACGCGCCTGCTGCCGCAGACCTTTCGTGGCACGTACCTCAAGTCCCAGGACATCGACAACCTGACCCTGCATGCCGGTTGGCTGGATCGCATCAACCTGCGCGACTCCACCGACTACCAGAAAATGACGGTGGCCTCGCCCAACGGTCGCTTCAACGGTGCCGCCGAATCCGACCGCTTTACTTTCCTGGGTGGCGACTATGCCTGGTCGCCGCAACTGACGCTCAAGTACTACCATGCCGAGCTGGCCGACCTGTACCGCAAGGACTTCTATGGCTTTGTCGACAATCGCCCGGTCGGCCCCGGCAGCCTGAAAAGCGATTTCCGTTTGTTCGTTACCGGCGAAGACGGCGCGGCCAAGGCCGGGCCGGTGGACAACCGCAACGCTGCGCTGATGCTGACCTACAGCCTGGGCGCCCACAAATTCGGCGCCGGCTACATGCAACTGACCGGCAAGACCGCCATGCCTTACCTGTTCGGCACCGAACCGCTGGTGATCACCGAAGGCACCCTGAGTTCCGAATTCCTCAACCCCAAGGAGCGCAGCTGGCAGGTGCGCTATGACTACAACTTCGTCGCCATGGGCCTGCCGGGGCTCAACGGCGTATTGCGCTACGTGAGCGGCGACAACATCGAGTTGCCCAAACTGGGCGGCTCGAACCTTAAGGAAAGCGAAAAGGACGTCGAACTGAACTACGTGCTGCAAGGGACGCCGCTCAAGGGCCTGGCCTTTCGTGTACGCAACGCCTGGTACCGCAACGACTTCGCCCCGCAGGCCAGCCACCGCGATGACAACGAACTACGGGTGAATGTCGATTACACATGGAAGCTGTGGTGATGAAAAACCTGTAGGAGCGAGCAAGCTCGCGATGGAGGTCCAGCCACCGCGGGCATCCAGACACCCCTCGTTATCGTTGACGACCATCGCGAGCGTGCTCGCTCCTGCAGAAGTGCCGTTTATCCGGGAATTAATAAAAACATATTTTTATGCCTATATTGATATTGTCGAATGTTCCCATCACACGAGGGTGCCGTCATGAATATCAAGATATGGGCTCTGCTCCTGCTGGCCTTCTGCGCACAACCGGTCTGGAGCCAAACGCCTGCCGCAACGCCCGCCGCCGACAGTCCGGCGCTGACCACGCGCCTGGCGCTGCGTGACCTGTGGGTCGAGCATATTTTCTGGATCCGGAACTACGCGCTGGCCAACCAGTCCGCCGACCATCAGCAAGCCAAGGTGGCGGCCGATCAGGTGGTCGACAACGCAACGAAAATCGCCAACAGCATCGCACCGTTGTACGGTCAGCCGGCCGCCGATCAACTGCTCAAGTTGCTCGCCGGCCATTGGGGCGCGGTGAAACACTACAGCGATGCCACCGTCGCCAAGGACGCCAAGGGCAAACAGGCCGCCGTGACGGAGCTGACCAGCAATGCCAAGGCCATTGCGGCGTTTCTGGCCGGTGCCAACCCCAACCTGCCGGAAGCGACGCTGGTGAATATGCTGGCGGCCCATGGTGGCCATCACATCGCCCAGATCGATGAGTTCGCCGCCCACGACTACGCGGGCGAGGCGCGCACCTGGCAGATGATGCGCACACATATCCTGGCGTTGGCCGACGCGTTGACCGGGGCGCTGGTCAAGCAATTTCCCGACAAGTTCTGACACAGTGTCGTTTACTGTAGGAGCGAGCAAGCTCGCGAAGAACGTCCAGACAACGCGTTGATTCAGGCAGCACGCGTAATCGTTGACGACCATCGCGAGCTTGCTCGCTCCTACAGGTTGATGGATTTCAGTGAGGGCACACCATGCTGGAAGGACTGGGCCGAACTCAGCAGGACTTGCTCAATGCCTTGCTGCACCATGGGGGCGGCATGAGCATCGACGAGTTGGCCGAACACCTGGCGGTCACGCGTACGGCGATTCGCCAGCATCTGGCGGCGCTGGAGCGTGATGGCCTGGTGTTGCGCGGTGACACCCGGCCGACAGGACGCCGACCAGAGCAGTTGTACCAACTCACTGACCATGCCAAAGAGCAGTTCCCTCGCCAGTACCGGCTACTGGCCAGTGCGCTGATCGATGAAGTCGCCGACATCATCGGCCCCGAAGCACTGGCCACGCTGATGCGCAGCCTGGGTCGCAAACTGGCCGCGGACCGCGAGCGTCACGTGGTCGATGAAGCAAAGATTGTGCAGCACATGAATGAGGCCGGTTACGAGGCCGAGGTGTTCTTTCGTTCACCGGGGGATGCGCAAATCGTTGCGCATAACTGCGTGTTCCATCGTCTGGCCGAGGCCCATCCGGTGGTCTGTGAACTGGATCTGGCCCTGATCGGTGCATTGGGTGGCGCAGAGGTCGATCACACCGAATGCATGGTGCGCGGCGGCCATGTCTGCCGCTTCAAGCTGCGCCCGGTCGAACCCGAGCAAGTGGTTGAAACGGATAAGGATCAGGCGCGCTGACAGGCCGCGCAAACGGCCCTCTGATACGTCCGTCGGCTAGTCGGCGGTAACCGCAAATAAGCCCCCCTGGCCCGTGAACCTTGTTTCGAGGCGCCAGTCATAGAGCGGCGATTCCTGCTCCTGCCCAATCGTCGTCCTCTCATCAGAGTTGTCCCATGCGCCAAACCGCCCTCGCCTTGCGCTTCGTTTCGCTGTGCCTGCTGTCCTCGCTTCCCCTGATTGCCAGCCCCGCCCATGCCGGTGAAGAGCGGCAGCTGGTGGAGGCCATCAACGACTACCGTGCCCATCCCTCACATTGCAGCCGCCGTCCCGCCCAGCGTCTGGCGCCACTGGCGTTGAAATCGAACCTGGCGCTGCCGGTCGGTTATGGCGGCGGTCTGCGCGATCGCTTGAAGGCCTCCGGCTATCAGGCCGTGGCGGTCCGCAGCATTCGCGTCGTGGGTGCACAAGATGCCGAAGAGGCCTTTGACATGATGCAGGATGAGCACTGCGACGCATTGCTCGATAGCCAGTACGCCGACATTGGCGTCAGCCGCAGTCGCGGTGAATGGCAAGTGGTGTTGGCGCGACCGGTGCTGGACAGCCAGATGAGCGACTCGCGCAACGTCGGCAAGACCTTGCTGGCGCAGGTCAACGCCGCCCGGGCCAAACCGCGACTGTGCGGTCGCCAGCGTTTCGCCGCCGCGCGTCCCCTGAGCTGGAATGCCAGCCTCGGCGCCGCCGCGCAAGGCCACAGCAAAGCCATGGCCTATGGCAACTACTTCGCCCACCAGGACCCCGACGGCGACATGCCCTACGACCGGGCGCGAGCCGCCGGCTACCGGGGCCGACAAATCGGCGAAAACATCGCCGCCGGCCAGGGTTCGCCGAGCAAGGCGATGGCCGGATGGCTCGCCAGCCCCGGACATTGCGCCAACCTGATGAACCCGATATTCACCCAGGTCGGCGCCGCCTTCGCCACCGATGCACGCAGTGATGAAGGGGTTTATTGGACGATGTTGTTCGGGGCGCCTTGAAAGGCGTTTTCAATGGTGCTGCATGACGCAAGGCCGACTTCGCTGTAGGAGCCAGGCTTGCCGGCGAAGGCGTTTTCAATAGCGCTGCATGACTTGAGGACGCCTTCGCTGTAGGAGCCAGGCTTGCCGGCGAAGGCGTTTTCAATGGCACCGCATGGCTCGAGGCCGCCTTCGCTGTAGGAGCCAGGCTTGCCGGCGAAGGCATTTTCATTGACGCTGCATGACTTGAGGGCGCCTTCGCTGTAGGAGCCAGGCTTGCCGGCGAAGGCGTTTTCAATAGCGCTGCATGGCTCGAGGCCGCCTTCGCGGGCGAGCCTCGCTCCTACAGGCGAAGGCGTTTTCGAAGGCGCTGCATGACTTGAGGCCGCCTTCGCGGGCGAGCCTGAACTGGCCTAATGATTTTGGACACTTCAATCGGGCGCTATGATGGCGCCCAAATCTGAGGTGTTTGGCTATGCGTAAATCTTATTCCAGCGA